>JBDNFJ010000221.1:0-2953 GCA_041689895.1 Gracilimonas sp.
AGCAACAAACACAAGCTAAAACAAGATACAGTATAAGTTTTCATAGAGATTACTCTTTATCGTTAGTGTTGTGCTTCCTGCAAAAATCCAGCGATATTCACTTTTTACAGGAAACGTTTTCATTTTATAAAAAAATTAAGCCGATTCTCTGATTACCAACTCAGTAGGAACGGTGAGCATATGATTGCTCCTTTCAAATTTCGAGTCTTTATTTGGGATATCCTCTAACAATTCCGCCAAATGACTCAATGCTAATTCTCCAATTTGCTCTTTAAACACGCGTACCGTTGTCAATTTTGGCGATGAAAATTTAGCTCCCTCTACATCATCAAAACCTATAACAGCTAAATCCTCCGGTATGTTAATTCCTCGATGCTTTGCACATTCCATGAGCCCCAAAGCCAAGGCATCGTTCGCACAAAAAACGGCCGTTGGCTTCTTAAGTGAATCAAAAACCTTTTCTGCAATCCTAAATCCCGTTTGTAGCGTTGGTGAGTCGTCTTCCGCTATAAACACAAAATCGTTTACATCTTTATACCCAGCCTTTAACATGGCTAATTGGTAGCCTTCTAAGCGACCTGAAATACTGGGGTGTTTTATATCAGCTCCAACAAAAGCAATTTCTGTATGCCTTTTTTCGATTAAATATCGAACCGCTTTGATACCAGCATTTATGTTATCAACCGTAATGCAGGGGTATGATTTATATTGATAATCAACTAAAACAAACGGAATCCCAGAATCCTCAACCTCTTGTAATAAACCATCATCAACCTTACCGGCTATAATAATACCATCAACGTTCCTTTCCTTTAGCAACCTTGGCGTATCGATCTCTTTTTCGTAATTATCAGTTACCGTTGATAGCAATACGTAGTAATTGTGGTTTTTTGCCTCAAACTCTGTACCCAAAAAAATACGTGTGTAGAAAGGCTCACTGAGGGTGAAATGAGATTCTCGCAATATAAATCCAATATTATTTGTACGATTGGAAGCTAAATTTCTTGCAGAAGCTGAAGGCACGTAATTAAGCTCACGAATAGAGCTCAAAATATCTTTTCGCTTTTCATCACTTACATAGCCTTTCCTATTGACCACCATGGAGACTGTTGACATCGATGCATTCGCATGGGATGCCACATCTTTAATGGTCACTTTCTTTTTAATTTTCGACTTATTCAAGAATATTTAATTTATTTTTTTGATTTATCGAAGCGCTTCTATAATTTTCTGGAAATAAGAATAAAAGTCAAACAAAATTTTTATACCCAAAATTAAATCCTTAAATGAGTATTAAAGCTAAGATTGGAGTTATAGGTTATAGGGGTTTTAGACAATTTATTTGCGAAGCTTTGGCAGCTTCTGAGTTTAATGAGGCGGTTGCTGTGGTCTATCATTTAAAAATTATGTCTGATATCCCTACGGATATCCTCATTTTTTATGACCGGAGTGCCTCACTCAAAACACCAACAACGAGTTACTTTAAATGATGCAACGAATCTTGCTTTTGTTACCGAGTAATTTCATTAACTAAGATTTACTATAATCAACATTCACCTATTGGAGTATGATGGCAAATATTGAATTAAAAAATGTAAGTAAGAGGTTTGGCGACAACTTAGTTGTTGATGATGTAAATATATCCATATCTGATGGGGAATTTCTGGCTTTAGTTGGCCCTTCAGGATGTGGGAAATCAACCTTATTGCGCATGATTTCAGGGTTAGAAACCATTGACGAAGGGCTTATTTCTATTGATGAAAAAGAGGTAAATGGCGTATCTCCCAAAGATCGAAACATTGCCATGGTTTTCCAGAATTACGCTCTCTACCCTCATATGAGTATCTATGATAACCTTGCCTTTGGATTGAAAATGAAAGGAGTTGACAAAGCTGAGATTGATGAATTGGTACACAAAACGGCTGATTTATTAGATATTTCCGAATTACTTGAGCGTAAACCCAAACAGCTTTCCGGCGGACAAAAACAACGTATTGCAGTGGGCCGGGCTATTGTCAGAAATCCCAAGGCTTTTTTATTTGATGAACCACTCAGTAACTTGGATGCCAAGCTTCGGGTTAAGATGCGAACAGACTTACTGAAGCTTCACAAAGCCCAAAAAGCAACCAGCATTTACGTTACCCACGATCAAATAGAAGCAATGACCATGGCTGATCGCATTGCTGTTATTAACAAAGGAGTAGTCCAGCAAGTAGACACTCCCATAAATGTGTATTCAAATCCAATAAACATCTTCGTAGCCAGCTTTATTGGAAGTCCATCTATGAATTTCATCCCCGGATTCATCAAAATAAAAGGGAAAAAGCCAATGTTCGAAAGTACTTCCGGTTTAACCACATGCGAGATTCCGGCTCATTTATTAGAAGATATTGACCCCACATACTTTCAGCATATTACCCTCGGAATCCGCCCGGAAGACATAACTATCCAAGCTAAGCAAGAATCTTCCGTTCCTTTTAAAACTTTGCCCATTGATTTAATTGAACAAATGGGAGACACATCTTTGATTCATTTTACCGTTGAACCAGATCTTGAATGGACGATTAAATCACCTCCCGTCAAGTCATTTAAAATTGGAGAGCAAGTTGAACTACACATAGTTTCTGATAAGCTTTACTTTTTTGATAGCGAAAGCCAAATAAACTTAACTAACAATAATTTAACGGAGCTACATAATGAGTAGAGTTGAAGAAATCAAAAATCTCGTAGAAGAAACAACAGAAGAAATGGAAAAATTCTACGACAAAGGAAACAAAGCTGCGGGTACTCGTGCACGTAAAGGCCTTCAAGAAGTAAATAATCCTCGGGGCAAGCCCACGAGGCATTATTCTTTACTTGAACATCTTTAATTGATAATTACTACAAACCTGTCTTTTACCAAACTTACTACTCGGTATTCTAAAACAGACAAACTACAATATATACTGGCTAC
>JBDNFJ010000222.1:0-1804 GCA_041689895.1 Gracilimonas sp.
CAGTAGAATATTCTTTTGAAAAGGAGCGGCCGGCTAAGACCTTCAATCCCAATGTTTCAATGGCATCATAGGTAACGTGAAGGGCCTGATTCAGTTCATCTTGATTTTCGCCATTCCCTGCCGGCACATATCGATAATATGCTTGTGTTTCGGATCCCGGAATCTTTCCGGTTCCTGTCACACTTTTGACCTGTGCGTTTTTTAGGGCTTTTTCTTTGAAAGTTTCAAATTCCCAGGCAATCAGGTTTTGTTTGGTTGGTAGAATTAGCACGTGATCTTTATCAAAGCCAAGGTTTTTGGTTTGAATGAAATCCAATTGCAGATAAATGACGGCGGTACCAATGATGAGTATTACCGATAGCGTAAATTGGAAAGTTACCAGTGCTTTACGAAAGAGATTGCCTCTCTTCCCGCCCACGGTATTTCCTTTTAGTACTTCAATGGGACTGAAAGACGACAGAAAAAGTGCCGGATATAATCCCGAAAATATACCAACCAAAACGGTGAGAATGAGCAGGGCCGGAATGGTGTAGATACTTTGAGTGAGACTAAATACCAGCTCTTTATTGGTGAGATCATTGAAAAAGGGCAATGCAAGCCAAACTAACATCACCCCGATAATAATAGCTAAAAAGGCAACCAGCACCGACTCTCCCACAAACTGATAAAAAAGCTGTCGTTTATATCCGCCAAAAACCTTACGCATGCCTACTTCCCGACTTCGTTCAAGCGAACGTGCCGTAGATAAATTCATAAAATTGATGCAAGCAATCACCAATACAAAAGCGGCGACTATCAGCAGAATGTATAAATACATGATGGAGCTGTTGGGCCGCATTTCCTGATCGAGATGAGAGGTTAGGTAGATATCGGTTAGTTTTTGAAGATCCATTTTAATCGATTCGTCACTTGGCCAACCGGGAGCCGCCCGGTAATACTTGTCTTCCAGCGTAGATAGCTGAGTTCTCAATGCATCGGCTTGATCTGGGCTTTTTAGGAGCACGTATGTCCAAACGGGATTCCAGAGCCAGCTTTCATCATAATTGGGACTGTTTTTATAGATCTCGTTTAGGCTGGTGAAAGAAGCCAGCGCTTCGATGCCCATGTGCGACTGTTTTGGCCATGGTTTCATGATTCCGGTAACGGTCATTGGGAGAATACCTTTATAGCTCAGGCTTTGCCCCATCGGGTCTTCATCGCCAAAAAACTTGCGAGCTAACTCTGCCGTAATAACCAACGAAAGTGGATTCTTAAGCGCCTCGGCAGGATTTCCACGAATCAAAGTGCCCGAGAAAATTTTGAAAAATGTAGAATCTATGAAATAGAAATTCTCTTCTCTGAAGGAGATTTTCTTCTCCCGATTCAGAAAGGTATGGTTGGGTTCCTGCATATCAAAAAAGCGGACAGAGCTCGCGACGAGATTTGGAAATTCAGCATCTATGGTGGGGGCTAACAGAAAAGGGGTGCTGGCCTGTTCTTCGGTTCGCGACTCGGATTCCATAGTCTGAACCACGCGGTAGATTTGGTCGGCGTGTTCATTAAAGCGGTCGTAACTCCATTCATTCAACACATAAAGTACAATCAATAAGCTGGTGGCTAACCCGATGGCAAGCCCTAAGATATTGATTAGCGAATACACCTTATTTTTAAGGAGATTCCGAAGGGCGATTTTCATGTAATTTTTAAACATCTAATGATTCCTGTCACTTAATCAACAGATTCTAACACTCCTTAAACAAAAGCTACCCATAAGAGCCCGAACTGTTATCCTATTTCCAACGTATTTTTAGAAAGGCTTGTGAAA
>JBDNFJ010000223.1:0-13840 GCA_041689895.1 Gracilimonas sp.
CTTTTATGAGGGCTCCCCTGATTTAAGGACGAGTTCGAATAAAAGACTAAAAGCTATACGTCTGCTTCCACCAAGTACACTTCGCTGGCTATTACATTTCCGAGAACCTGTTCCTGCTTTTCTTCCAGGCGGACTTTTACCGGCCCATTAAACGGAGCAATTTCTATTACTTCAATCTTTACACCGGGAATAATTCCAATCTTCTCGAGGTAGCGCAGTAATTCGGGATCTTGATCTTTGACTCTTCCCACCAAATAAGGTGTATTCAGCTGAGCTTTTGAGATTGAAATCTGGGCCATTTCAGGCATTACCCCATCTTTAGAGGGAATGGGATCGCCGTGAGGATCATGTGTGGGATGATTTAATAGTTCCGCAATCCGATCTTCAAACTGCTCCGAAATGTGATGCTCCAGCTTCTCGGCTTCATCATGCACCTCATCCCACGAATAGCCCATCACTTCCTTTAAATATAATTCCAGCAAGCGGTGATGGCGAAGTACTTCCAGCGCAATTTTATTCCCGGTGGGAGTCAGTTTCGCCCCTTTATAAGATTCGTGTTCCAACAAGTTCATCTTAGCCAAGCGTTTCAGCATGTTGGTTACCGAGGCCGAAGAAACTTCTAAAGCTGTGGCGATATTAGTGGTTGTGGCAAGCTCGCCCTCTGTCTGCAACACGTAAACGGCCTTCAGATAATCTTCTATTGACTGACTAAGTCCCATATTGTGCTTAATCGATTCGTGCAAGTAAATAGGATTTAAAAAGTTTAAAGTATGAAGTCATTTCCGAGAATAATTATTTGGCTCTCTTAAAACTGACCTTAGGTTTGGCTAAAATACAAAATTCTACTGATTTACGGACGCATCTGCCTTAATTATTACTAAGGTCATATCATCATGCTGCTTAGCTACACCTTTAAACTCATTTACGTCGTTAATGATGATCTGGAGTATGTTTTCAGAGGTAGCATTCCGCACTCCTCTCACCAAACGTTCCAGCCGTTCTTCACCGTAAAAATGATTACTCGTATTCAGCATTTCGGTGATGCCATCCGTGTATAAAATAATCACATCTCCCTCTTTCAACTTAAGCGTTGCTTCTTCCGTGTATTTTATAAAATCATCTCCCTTATAAACGCCAATGCCTATTCCGGCGGGTTTCAGCCATTCCGTGTTTCCATTACTTCGCACTAACAGCATGGGATTGTGCCCCGCTCGTGCAAAAGTAAACTCTCGCTTATCGGCTTCCAGAATTCCATAAATCATGGAGATAAATGTGCCTCTGGTGGCATTCTCATTAAACAATCGGTTAAGCTGACTAAGCAGTTCAGCCGGCGATAAAATGAGGGCGCTTAAACTATGCAGTACTCCCTTGGTGAATGTCATATAAAAAGCGGCACGAATTCCCTTCCCGCTCACATCGCCAATTGCAATAGCTGTTCGCTGATCTCCAAGTGGAATCATATCATAATAATCGCCCCCGGTTTCTTGAGCAGGAATACAGGCTCCGGCCACATCAATGCCAGGCAGGTGATGGATTTTGGAAGGTAAAAAAGTTTGTTGAACCACACGTGCAATCGAAAGCTCTTGACGGAGTCTCTGCTCCTTGGCCTGATCTTCAATATATGATGGAATATATTCCGGCAGTTCCTTTCGCCCTCTCCCATTGATAATGAAATAAATTCCTGCAACCAGAAAGAAAATTAAAACCAAACCAAATAAATAGAAGGTATTCGCATCCGGCGAGCCCTCCATAATCCATCCTTTGGAAGTGGTTAAAAAGTTGATGAAGATAAAAAAGCCAAAGGCAATGGTTAGGAAGTCATACCTCAGATAAAAATAACCCAGCGTTAACCCAATAACTGCACGCATAACTCGATCTAAGCCTTCGGGTTCAATGGAAAGTGGCAGGAAATCTAACAGACAAAACAGGATTGCACTTAAAATGGGAATGACCCAATTTCGATTGGAAATTGCTTTGAGCTGATTACCCAAGATCAAATAAGTGGGCACAACAATCACCAAAACCGTACAAATGGTAACCATGAGATTGGCGAGAGAGGGCAGAAAATACGTATCTGCTATTAGGTTCGTATCTGCGGATATATAGGCGGCCGGGATAAAAGTTAGAAACAGGCTCACCAATCCCGCTAAAAACCCACCTATGGCAATCGCGTTTATGACACCCCAGCCCACCGGCTTATTCATAAACAAGCCGCGACGAATGAGATCCCAGGTTTTCATTTTTTGTGGCCAATACTGCCGAGTGATAGAATCGCTGACGGCTGTTATCACAAAAAAGCCAATGGCGCTTACCGCTCCTAATACGCCTAACAGCATCATGCCATTGATAATATTTGACGTATCAGACAGGCCTTGCGTTAAGCCAACTTGATCGATAAACTGCAAAATTCCAAAACCGGGAACGAGGAAACCAGCCAATACAGCTACAACCATAGCCGGCTTAGTATCGATGGCGCGAGCTTTGATTCTCAAATAAAACACAAACAACAGCCAGATTGCGAAGGCTAAAATAATGAACAAAGAGAGGCTATCGAGGATATCGGCAAACGTTTTCCCGGCTGGTTTAAGGGTGGGTGTAATTTCATAATCCATTGATTTTAAGGAACCAGCCGGTAAAATATCAAGCGTAATTTGAACCATTACATCCGTCACAGAATCGGCGGCAGATATATAAGCACGTGCAAAACGAATCCCCGCCTCGTCTTTAAATTCAACAGAATCTCGGCTCAAATCCAGATAACGCCAACCTGATTTGTTGAGATAGAAATTCGTTAAATCCCAAATATTCTCCATGGGATAAAACCCACCGTATTCCTCAACGCCATACAGCTTCCGCAACTGTCTAATAAAAGCAAATGACTGAGAATTTCCGCGAGCAACCGTGCTTATATGCTGATAATCTAAGAGTCCATTTATGAGAGAATCTTCGAGTCCACGGGTGTAATTGTTTACCTTATTCTCAAAAACTGAGCGGATTGCATATCGATTAAATGGGCGCTGGTGTGTGATTAAAGTGTTATTGGCGCTGATTTCAACAATATCTCCCGTGTTTGTAAAAGAAGCAGTGAGCTGCATTTCATCATCCTGATCTTCTGTACTACGTTCCCTTACTTTCCATGTCATTAATGGAAGGTGCTGCAGAAAGTCTGACTCCTCTTCAAGTTTTTTAAAGTGCTCCGTTCCGTACCTTTTTTGTAAGGAATCGATGAGCTTGTTTTCCGTAGAGAATTCTGTTTTCGAAAAATGCTCAAAGGACTGATATTGCCAGCTTTGGAAAACAGAATCTGCTTTTTCAATATACTGGGCTTCCTGATACTGCACCGAGAAGACGGAAAAAGGATGATGGCTTGGAAGGGCATAAAAAAACCACGCGATTCCAATGAGGCCGAAAGCCAAAATGATTAAATCCCTAAAGTAATTTTTATTCCATTGCATGTATTGCCCTACGAAAAACATGAATTAGGTTGCATGAATATGCTTAGATTCTCGAAACTTTTGAAATTTTGGACACCACTTTTATGTGTTTGATTACTTTTGCTTATAAAGCTCACCCAAAATATAGTTTAATTCTGGCCGGAAATCGCGACGAGTTTTATGGCCGCCCAACGCGTAAAGCTACCTTTTGGAGCGATGAAAATCATCCTAAAATATTAGCCGGTAAAGACCTTGAGGCAGGCGGCACTTGGCTGGGGGTTCATAAAGATGGAAGATGGGCCGCACTCACAAACTATCGGGATCCCAGTATCCAAATTGAAGACCCGCCCTCACGGGGAGATCTGGTGCTAAATTATTTGAAATCCGGTCAATCGGCCATGGATTATCTCGATGATGTTGCCCCAGTTGCCGACGAATATAACGGGTTTAACTTGCTATTATGGGATGCTAAGAATTTCTATCACTATTGCAATCAAAGCAAAAAAGTCACCCTTATTAAAGATGGCATTCATGGACTAAGCAATGCCCTGCTCGATACGCCCTGGCCTAAATTAAGCTCGGCTAATCATCAGCTCCATGATATCCTACAAGCAGAAGATTTGGATAAGGAACGACTATTTGAACTACTTAGGGATGATAACCCAGCCGATGAAGGCGATTTGCCGGTTACGGGAATTTCAAAAGAACTTGAAAAGGCTATTTCATCCATTTTCATTAAAACCGAACAGTATGGCTCGCGATGTTCTACGGTTTTGCTGATTGACAAGGAAGGCGGCATCGATTTTACAGAGCGAAGCTTTGAACCCTGCACTACCACCATCAAAGAAGAGCAGCATTTTTATGTTAAGCCGGGGTAATTTTTGTTAGGATGCTATTTAGCTAACTAATGTAGTTTGCATCCATAATCCTGGCCTGTTTGAGAATCTGACAAATTGTTGGAAATAATCTAAAATGATGAATTTTTAAAATTTCTGAGGTTCCACGCTACTTGGTAAATTCATTCAGTGGACAGGCCCCCTATCTAACAAAGCTATATATATAACAATCCGTGCAATTATCCGTCACCTGAAGTACCCCGTTTTGTACTCCCAGGATGGTTCGGGTTAATTCAGAGCCGGCTTTATTTTTGAGCTGTGGATGCATCACAAATCTCTTTTCTCCATCGTCTGTTTCCGAATCGAGCTGATAACGCATCACCACCTCGCCATCTTCATACCAAACTGCTTTGTTATGTTGGAAAATTTTGAGTGATTGGGTGTAATCTACGGAATCGGCTTGAATCACTTCCCCAACAAAACCTCCTGAACTGCTCACCCATTTCCACTGCCCGGTCATTTCATCCGGAACATTTTGTTCGTTCTCAAACAGGCTGCAGCTTGTTAATAAAATCAAAACGGTTACTGCTAATACTTTCATCACGAGACCCTCATTTTTGTATTGTCTGAAAGAATAACCTAATTAATCGCTCATTATTATGTATCTAAGTTGGTACGAGCCGGCTCTTTGCCTTCCGGTGCAAAATCTGCCGGATCTGGAATCTTGCCGAATTTGAAGATAATGGCAACAATAATGGCAACACCAACCGGATAAACGAACCACCAAGGCACGCTGAATACCAAAATACTAATCATGCCTAAAATGCTAATGCCCCCAACTATCATAGCATACGGAAGCTGCGTATTTACGTGCTCTACATGATTACACTGCGTTGCGATAGAACTCAGGATAGTGGTATCTGAGATGGGGGAACAATGATCGCCCCAAACCGAACCGGCCAAAACTGCACTTACACTTGCGTAGATAATTTCCAACGTTAGCCCTGTTTCAAGTCCACTGGTGACGCCAATTTCCCATGCTAATGGCACAACTAAAGGCATCAATATTCCCATAGTTCCCCAGCTTGAACCCGTTGCAAAAGAAGTAAGGGCTGAAAGAACGATTATGATGGTAGGCAACCAATATGGATCAAGTACATTGCCAAATATGGATATTAAATAATCGGCTGTTCCCAACTGTACGGTTACTTCACTCAATGCCCAAGCCAATACTAAAATGAGCAAGCCATCGAACATCGTATGCATTCCTTCTAACATGCCTTCCAATGTTTTTTCTACATCTAATAATCTTTGGGCGAGCGTCATGATAACGGCTACTATCAACGAAGCCAGTGAGCCCCATAGTAAAGCTTTGTAGGAATCTGCTGTCTCTATAATCATCTGAATGGAATCTCCCGTACCAGTAATAAAAAGCCCGGCAATACATCCAAAAACAAGTACAAATATGGGGATTCCGGCATTCACCCAATGAGATTCAATCTGATTCTCTTCATCATCCTCAATTTTTTCTTTCCAAAGATTATACTTATCCAGCGCCGGCTCATGCTTCGACTTATATAAATTGATTCTCGCCTTTAGCATTGGCCCAAAATCTCTTCCCGACCATGCAATCAAAATCACGAACAGAATGGTGAAAAAAGCATAAAAATTATAGGGAAGTGAGTTTATGAAAACCGAATAAGCTGATTCATTAAAATGGGGCATTTTAGCTTCGGCATCGGCAATAAAACCTACCATTGCGCCAATCCATGTACTCACCAAAGCTACCGTAGCTACCGGGGCGGCAGTGGCATCAACCAGGTAAGCCAGTTTTGCGCGCGAAATACGAAGTCGGTCGGTGAGCGGACGCATCGTGTTTCCTACGACCATCGTGTTCGCATAGTCATCAAAGAAAATAACGAAACCCATTAGAGCGGTTACTAACTGTCCCTGGATTTTAGTCCGAACGTATTTTGTAATGTGTGTAATCACCCCGCGGGTGCCCCCATTGTCGGTAATAATACCAACCATTCCGCCAATCAAAAGCGTGAATACAATAATACTCATGTGGCTTTCATCGGCGGTGGCCGGTACAATGTAATCACTAAGGGTGGTGAAAAAGCTTTCAAAAAAGCCTCCAAAACTGATATTTCCGGTAAGGAAAGCGCCCGACCAGATTCCAATAAATAATGCAAAGAGAACTTGTCGGAAAGTTAATGCGATGAAAATTGCCATTAACGGAGGCAGAATACTAACCCATGTTCCCGTTAGAGCTGAGGCCGTTTCCGTCATTTGTGGTGCTGCCCACACATACTGGCTTGCTAAAATAAGTATGGAACAGACGGCGGTTAATGCTGCTATTTTCTTTTTCATGCGTATGTTGTTATCTGATTATTTAGCCGCTCAAAAATAACATCTATTGCATTAAAACCAAGATTCTAACTCGCAACTCCCAAAAACGTTTTCTTTGATGGCTTTTCCAACTCCCTAATCTCGGCTTATTTAACCTGCTTTTCTTTTTTGATGCGATTAAAAATGCTCCATAACCGGAGGTTTGATTAACGGTTCTAACTCCATCCCCTTATTAACTTTTAACAGTTTACCCTTTGAATTGCATTTTTTTGCGAGTTACTATTTTATTGCACTTTAAAATTTAATCCACTTCTATGAAAACAGCTGTATTTCGACTGGCTTGTTTGGTTACAATGGGTATTTTTTGGGGATTTTCCCCACTGAAAGCCCAGAGTTCTTATCCTAATTTTGATGCCCTTACAACCCGCCTGCATCAACTTGAAGCCAACTATAAAAACCTCACCCAATTAAAATCGCTGGGAAAAACGGCCACCGAAAAAGAGATCTGGGCGCTCACTATTGGCTCGGGCGACACTAAAAATCATCCGGCCATTGCGGTAATTGGCGGAGTGAAAGGCTCTCACATTTTTGGAAGCGAACTTGCTCTAAGTTTTGCAGAAAAGTTGTTAGCAACGTCTTCTTCCGATTCCATCCGCCAGCTCCTCAGCACAACCACTTTTTATGTTCTGCCTCGCATCAACCCCGATGCTACCGAGCAGTATTTCGCATCTCTTAAGTATGAGCGAGACGTGAACACCACCTCAACAAACGACGACAACGACGATGCGTTTGAAGAAGATGGCCCGGAAGACTTAAACGGCGATCACCTTATTACCATGATTCGCGTGAAAGACGAAACTGGAAAATGGATGCCCATGCCGGACGATGCTCGCGTAATGAAAGAAGCGGATGTCTCAAAAGGTGAAAAAGGAATGTATCTTGTATTTACCGAAGGCCGGGATAATGATGGCGATGGTCAACTCAATGAAGACGGCCCGGGAGGAGTGAATATCAATAAGAACTTCACCTTTAAGTATCCCAACTTTGAACGTGGCGCTGGGCTGAATACGGCTTCTGAGCCTGAAACTCGCGCTGTACTCGATTTTCTGTATGAAGGAGCTCCTAACGTATATACCGTAGTTTCTTTTGGTCCGGAAAACAATTTGAGCACGCCCGTCAAATTTAATAGAGGCGCTGTTAGCAAGCGTGTGATTAGTGGCTGGTATGAAGACGATGTTGCTATCAATAGCTTGGTTTCTGACACGTACAATGATGCCTTGAGTATGAAGAACGCACCCAAGGCTCCCTGTCAACCTGGCGACTTATTTCAGTGGGCCTATTTCCATTATGGTCGATTTAGTTTTAGCACACCCGGCTGGTGGGTGCCTGAGGTACTCGATGAAAACGGAAAACCCATGAAGTTTGAGAATGATGAAGCTCACTTTTTCACCTGGGCTGATCAGCAAAACATGGATGCTTTTGTGAATTGGCAGAAAATAGATCATCCTGATTTCCCTGATAAAACGGTAGAAGTTGGAGGTATCAAGCCTTTTATGAGATTTAATCCACCCTATGAAATGGTAGATTCTCTAAGCCAAAAAAATACCGACTTTCTGATTAAGCTGGCTTCTATGAAACCTGAAATCAAGCTGGCGAATTTTGAGACCAAAGAAGTAGGTAAGAATTTGACGCGGATTACCATAGATATTCACAATGCCGGTACGTTCCCAACCGCTTCTAAACTCGGGGAGCGAAACGATTGGATGAAACCCATGGTGGTTCGCGTGAAACTCTCTAAAAACCTGAACATGGTGAGCGGCAAAGTGATCGAAACCATTGATCGAATAGAGGGTGACGGAACCGTTCACAAAACTTGGTTGCTCCGCGGTAAGGGTTCCTATTCTCTTTCGGTGGGAACGCCAAATACCGGAATTTCAACTATAGAACATACCATTAGATAGTGATCACCATGAAGAAATTAAACACAACTCTACTTACTTTCCTACTCGTCGGCCTCGGCTTGATGTTATCAGCACCTACTGCTCAGGCACAGTCCACTAACGGAGTTTTTCCCGCAGCAGGCTCACCGGCAAATCCAAAAGTGCACGCCACCTGGAATCACTATAATAACTATCAGGGCATTACGGATCTCACCAAAAAAATGGTGAAAGCTTATCCCAATCTTATCCAAAGGCAGTCGATAGGCAAATCCTATGAAGGCCGGGATATGTGGTTACTCACCATCAGTAATTTTAAGGAAGGGGATGCCGATCGCAAACCCGCCATGTATATTGATGGCAACATTCACTCCAATGAAATTCAAGGAACGGAAGTTGCTTTATATACCGCTTGGTATCTCACGGAGATGTTTGGTGAAAATGAGTTTATCACGGAATTACTGAATGAAAAAACATTCTACATTGTCCCCACCATAAATCCCGATGCGCGTGAAAACTTCTTTGAAGCTCCCAATAATGCCAACTCTCCCCGATCCGGGATGAAACCGTTAGACGATGACATGGATGGAGAAGTAAATGAAGACAAATATGATGACCTGAATGGCGATGGCAGTATCACATTTATGCGCCGTAAAAATCCCCGTGGAGGATTCCGCGAAAACGCCAAATATCCGGAATTAATGGAGCGAGTTGGTCCGGATGAGTTTGGGGATTACGAACTGCTCGGCTATGAAGGCTTGGATAACGACGGAGACGGTCGCATCAACGAAGATGGCGAAGGGTATTACGATCCCAACCGCGATTGGGGATGGAACTGGCAACCGGATTACATCCAACGGGGCGCTCATAAATATCCTTTTTCTCTTCCAGAAAATAGAGCGGTTAAGGACTTTGTGATGGCTCACCCTAACATTGCGGCTGCTCAAAGCTATCACAATAGTGGCGGAATGATTTTACGTGGACCGGGTGCCAAAGAAGATCGCGATACCTATAACCGAACCGATATCCGCGTGTATGATGCGTTGGGCAAGAAGGGTGAACGCTTAATTCCCGGCTATAGATACCTGGTGGTTTACGATGATTTATATACCGTTTTTGGTGGAGAATTAGATTGGTTTTATGGAAACCGCGGGGTTTTTACCTTTTCTAATGAGCTTTTCTCTTCTTTTGAGATGTTTAATGATAAAGATAGAAAGCGGGAAGATTCCTACGAATTTGATAAATATCTACTGTTCAATGACGCTCTGGTGAAATGGGAACCGTACAATCATCCTCAATATGGGGAAATTGAAATTGGCGGAACCAAGAAGAATTATGGTCGTGCCCATCCCGGCTTTCTACTGGAACAAGTAGCGCATCGCAACATGGCTTTCACTATTTATCATGCCTACAACACGCCGCATTTGGTGATTGATGAAATCAGCGAAAAAGACTTGGGCGGTGGCTTGAAGGAAGTAACCGCTGTGGTCACAAATACCCGCATGATTCCAACACATGCCAGTCAGGATCTAAAACTTCATATCACCCGACCGAATTACATCAGCATTAAAAACGCTACGGTTGAAGCCGGTATGATTGTGAATAATCGCGATATGAATCAAACTACGGAGCAAAAATATCAGCCGGAAAAGCTGGCCGTTAATAATATTCCGGGAATGGACTCGGTAACGGTTCGATGGATTATCAGCAAAGGAAATCATTATACCATCACGGTAGATAGCCAGAAAGGTGGCGTGGTCTCCAAAAAGAAATAACAGTCCCTGCATTTTTTAAAACAGGCAATCTTTCTGATTTGGGCTTCACGCACTTTCAGAGAGATTGCCTTGTTTATTTATATTTCAGGGTATACTTCCATACATATATTCTCAAATCCAATCTGCAACTATGAAACATTTCATCTTATCAGTGCTTCTTGTTTTCACCATTTCCCTTTCTGTGAAAGCGCAAGAAACACTTCCCACTCCTAAGAATATTCAGGCTGCTTTTGATGCCGGAACGCGTTCATCAAAAGGAATTCCGGGGAAGAATTATTGGCAAAATCACGCTACCTATTCCATCGACGTAAACTTCTCTCCTGATTCACGTCTTATTTCGGGAAAAGAAAAAATCACGTATTCGAATAACAGCCCGAATTCCCTTTCGCGCATTTGGTTTAAACTGTATCCCAATTATTATATGAAAGGGGTGAACCGTGATAACCAAATAAATCCGAACGATCTTTCCGATGGGTTCAATATTGAAAAAGTAGTGGTGAATGGCATGCAGCTTTCCGAGAAATCTTGGCGAATTTCGGGCACTAATATGATTCTTTCAACCGATAAATTACCCTCTGGGAAAAGCATGGATCTCGAGATTTCCTTCAATTATACCTTAAACGAAGGCTCGCACAACCGAATGGGACAAGTAGATAAAGGCTCCTATTTTGTAGCGTATTTCTTCCCAAGAATTACGGTTTATGATGACATAGATGGCTGGAACCGATATCCTTATACCGGTTCAGAAGAGTTTTATAATGACTTTAGTGATTTTGATGTCAGTATCACGGTCCCCGGAAAGTACGTAGTGTGGGCAACCGGCGATCTCCAAAATCCCGATAATGTATTTCATGCAAAATATATCGATCGCATTGCTTACGCTGAGACGCATGACGAGGTGATTGACGTTATTAGTCAGGCTGATTTAAAGCAGGGGAAAATCACCCTAAATAATCCTACCAACACTTGGAATTATACCGCCCAAAACGTTACCGATTACGTATTCGCAACCAGCGATCATTATATGTGGAAATCAACCAGTGTAGAAGTTGATCCTAAAACAAAGCGCCGAACTCGGGTAGATGCGGCCTTCAATCCCGAGCATAAAGATTATTATGAAGTGGTTGATTTTGCACGCAAAACCGTAGAAGCGATGAGTTATGATTTCCCAAAATGGCCCTTCCCCTATTCACACGAAACCGTTTTTGACGGCCTCGACCAAATGGAATATCCCATGATGGTGAACGACAATCCGTTGGAAGACCGAGTGGCAGCCATTGAACTTACCGATCATGAAATTATGCACACCATGTTTCCATTTTATATGGGCACGAACGAAACCAAATATGCGTGGATGGATGAAGGCTGGGCAACCATCGGAGAATGGATTATATCTCCGATAATTGACTCCACCATTGTGGATGAATATGGAATGAAACCTTATAATTTTACGGCGGGCGACGAAGTGGATCTTCCTATCACTATCCTAAGCACCCAGCAAACAGGAACGGCTTACTATTTGAATTCTTACCCCAAGCCGGCGATGGGTTATTTGTATGCGAAAGATGCTTTGGGGGAAGATTTTTTCAAAGGACTGCATTATTATATAGAGCATTGGAATGGCAAACATCCTATTCCAAACGACTTTTTTAATGCGATGAATGAAGGCTCCGGAACCAACCTCAACTGGTTTTGGGAGAAATGGTTTTATGAAACTGGCATCCCGGATTTAGCCATTCAGAAAGTTAAAAATGCAAAAAACAGACAGCAAGTTGTGGTAGAGTCGGTTGGTAACAAACCCGTTCCAATCGATTTGCAGGTGATGTACAAAGATGGTGATTCAGAAACCATCCACCGCAGCATTCTGGCTTGGAAAGATGGAAATAAAACGGTGGTTATTGATCTGCCCAAAGGCAAAAAAGTGAAATCCATTAAGCTGGGAAGCACCTATGCAGCCGATTCAAATTCAAAAAATAATAGCTATGTAGCTAAATGAAGTTGGTAACTATCTACGAGTAGTAAATAATGTTATGGGAATGGGCATAACTGTTAGCCTTCATCAGTAATTGGCGAGGGTGTATCGTAGCAATTTCGCTTTACATTGCTTGGAGTATATCAAGATGAAGATACTGTTCCTCTTATTACATGAATTATATAAACGATGTCTTCATCCAGCCTATAAAATACTCGACAAGGTGAGAAAACTACTTCTCTATAAACTGATGGTTCAAGCTCTTGAATGGGCTTACCGCTTTTTGGGTGCTTTGCTAAATGCGAACAAATGCGGTACGGACTAACTTTTTTGCTGCCTTTGGATTATCTAATGAAATATAATCAGCAATCTCATCTAATTCTTGAAGAGCTGGCTTTGTCCAGATTATTCGAGCCATCTTGCCATGCGCCGTTTGGCATCTGCATGGGTAACTACCCGTTCCTCAAGAATGGCTTTCTCGCCGCGGGCAATACCTTCTAAAAGTTTCAATTTCTTTTGAATGTGCTCGAAATGATCTACGTCAACAAGATAAGCTGAAGGTTTTCCATGTTCGGTGATAAGCACAGGCTCTTTTTCTTTATGAAGCTCCTTCAAAAGCTTTGTTGCTTGTCGTTTAAGGGTAGTAACAAGTTCGGTTTTCATAGTGATACTAAAGTCGCACTAATTTAAGGCTCTGGCAATAAATATTGTTTTATGACGGAAGCACATCCCATATTTAGGCAGTCCATAGATTTAAATTTGCTTAAGTAACGTAATCCTAAATCTAGGCCAAACTTTGCCGTATCTTGTCGGCCTTGCCAAGCCGGTACAGAATATAATCATCAAATTATAGCCACTCTTCAGGAAAGCTAAATACACAATTATTTTAGGATGCGTCCTGTTTTGTGTATAAATTTAACATTATTACACAAACCCAATACAGGTGCTGTTATGCGAACAAATGTAGTTATTGATGATGAGTTAATGGATGAGGCAATGAAAATAAGCCGTTTAAAAACCAAAAAGGCAGCCGTCGAAGAAGGGTTAAAGTTATTAGTCCGATTTAAAAAGCAGGAAGAGATTAGGAAATTCCGTGGTAAGCTAAATTGGGTAGGCGACTTAGAAGAGATGAGGACTGATAAAAAGTGGGAGAAGTAGTATTAGTAGATTCAAGTGTATGGATTGATTACTTCAATGGAATTCAGTCTGATAAAACCAATATTCTTGATGAACTACTCCGCACGCAATTGGTTATCATCGGAGATATTATCCTTACCGAAATACTTCAAGGATTCGCATCTGAGAATGATTATAAAGATGCAAAAAGGATTCTTATGCCTTTGAACTGCATACATCTTGGCGGCAAATCCTTAGCTATTAAAACAGCATCCAACTTCCGCTTTTTACGATCAAAAGGAATAACTATTCGTAAAACCATAGATATGCTCATTGGTAGTTGGTGCATAGAACATGGTATAGAATTGTTGCATAATGACAAGGATTTTGATCAAATAGCCACACACCTACCTTTGAA
>JBDNFJ010000224.1:0-4745 GCA_041689895.1 Gracilimonas sp.
ATGTAAGCCGCACTCCTACCTATCGTTATTTATAGAAGCATCCATACTAGATCCATCATTGTATCTCCCTTTTATTAGTTTCTGAAAGAATAGGTAATAGCTAAGAGTTCAAGGTGCAATTCATTCAACCTGGTTTCCTGCCTCGGCAATCTCTCAGCCTATGATTCACGCACTATAATAATTCCAATCACAAAAATTATTATGTAACTTAATTGAACCGGGTTGAATGAATGCATAGTTCTTATTATTTAGGGCTTAATCTTATACAGCAGAAGTATATGCTTAACTGGCTTAAAAGACATCGTAATGAGAACCCTTCTTACGAAACAAATGAAGAATGGATTGAGGCACTCAAACCTCCTGTTGATGAGCAAGCCGTGAAGCTGCTTCGCCAGCAATTGATCCGCGGACTTAAACCTGCCCTGTATAAATATGTTGACCGTGAGCTCGATCAGTTCGTAGAAGATGTCGCTCAGGATGCCTTGTTGAAAGTGTTGGATAATATTGACTCCTTCCGTGGTAACAGTAAATTACTCACCTGGGCCATGAAAATTGCCGTGCGTGAAGGACTTACCGAGCTTCGGCTGAAGCGCTACGATGATATCTCTATTGATGATTTGAAACAGGGTGACGACAGCCACGAAGTATTTTCGCTTTTGGTGGCAAGCGATGACGCCAGTCCCGACCGCTCGTTGCATGAATCTGAACTTGTTGGCAAGGTAATGAAGATCATTAACGAGGAACTTACTGACAAGCAAAAAACAGCTATTAATGCCCTCATGAACCAGGGCTTACCTCTGCCTGTTGTTGCGAAGCAGATGAATACCAATCGGAACGCGCTCTATAAGTTGGTCCACGATGCACGACTTAAGATTAAAATAAAATTAGAACTTGAAGGAATAGACCCCGATAAGATGTTGGATAAAATGTAAGAATTAAGCAATCAACCTCGTCAAAAACTGTGAGCTAAAGAAGTTATAATAATTGACCATGGAATTAACAACCGACATATTAAAAAACCTGATTAAATCTGCACAAATGGCAGCCGATTATGAAATAGGCTGCGACGAATGCTTTGACGAGCTCCATGAGTTTGCTGAATTGGAGTTGGCCGGAAAGTCTCCCGAAGAAGCCAAGCCGCTGGTTAAAGATCATCTTGACAAATGTGGCAGTTGCCGCGAAGAGTACCAGGCCCTGCTCGAAGCCCTTCGTGCAATTGAAACATGAAAAAACTCATCACGTTTTTATCATTTGTTTTGTTAGCCGGAATATTTGCCAAACACGGCCTGGCCCAAGAGGGAATGGTTACCCTGAAAAGTAACTATTCCGTTGAAAAGACCCTTGATCGACTTGAAAATGTACTCACAGAAAATAGACTTACCATTTTCAGGAAAGTCGATCATCGGGAAGGTGCCACAACAGTAGATATGAAGCTCCCACCTACCACCGTAATCATTTTTGGAAATCCCAAACTGGGCACTCCGTTGATGAAGTGTGCGCCAACGGTAGCCATTGACCTTCCACAAAAGATGTTGGTTTGGCAAAGTAAGAATGGTTCAGTTTATGTTGGGTACAACGCTCCAGAATACCTGAAAAAGCGACACGGTATAGAAGGATGTGATCAAGTGCTCCAAAAAATAAACGGAGCCCTCAAAAAGTTTGCCCAAACTGCTGCAGGAATTAAGTAGCGCTGTCCTATCTAATGGCTCAACTAATCAATACTGAGCTGTCACAGCACATTCAAAAAATAAGATCCGTTTTGTAAAGACAACAAACCCGATTTATCCTATTTTTTAAATGTGCTCTTCCTGAACTCTACGCTTAAACCTAACCCCTATAGCTTCGAGGAAGAGGACTGGCCCGAGAACTAACCGAAGGTTTTGGAGGCTAATATTTTAATAATCGGTTATCCGATCTGACTAGACTAAAAGTCATCAGCTGCTACTAAAAGTATTGCACAAGTGTATGGTTATCCGTCAATTTTAATGAGAAAAGTCAGTTCGCCTACAATGGCCGCATGGGGTTGCCTGATAGCGGTATCAAGCCCTGCTCAATTGCCATTATTATATGGGTAATTAAAAAAAGGGATAAAGTGGTAAAGCTTTACCCCTTTTTAGTTTAGATTTTTCAGGCAAAGGCAGGTTCGGTTGCTTTCTTTATAGCATTCCCCTTAAAGGCATAAAACAGAGAGACAGCTATAATCAAAACTTGAAATTCCATTCCTTGTCCGCCATTGTTACCCATATTTAGCGAGCTCCAGCCGTGTTGGCCATGAACCATCATGATGGCGCCGATCATAATCACAGTAAAAATAAGGCCGGATACTCTGGTCGCCCAGTCCGGGCCAAATCCGCCCCACAGCATGAGCAACGCTCCACTTATTTCAACAAGTCCCAGCATCAACACCATGGCAAATGGCATGCCCATCATTGCTGACACATCACCCGTCATGGCAATCTTCGGAAATCCATGATATATGAAGATGGCTGCCAATGATAATCGAGGCAACCAATGTGCTATCCCTGATAATTTATTTAATTGATTCATTTTTGATCCTTAATAGTTTATGGTTTTGAGTTATACCTCTGGATGCCCACAAGGCATCATATCTTACTTTCAAAACAAGGTGGGGTTTTTCCGGGGAATTGTACTCGAACATTATTTAGGTAAGATAAGCGGCAGCTACTTCATCTCTTAGGTAAAGGAACTCTAATCAAAGCACCATCATAATGAATAAAATAGCGATTGTTGTATTGGCTGGAACAAAATTACATGAATCACTGGAGCGGGTTGTAAATGCCTTGGAACTGGCCAAGAAATTACAAGAGCATGACGACGATGTTGAAATCATTTTTGATGGGGCGGGCACGGAGGTTAAAGAATCTGAAATAGATTTACTCTCTGAATATGACCTGCATCCTAGCCTACGAGCGTTCATAGCTGACGATTATCAAATAGTAACCTTTTAAGAAAGCTTTAAATCATAAATAAATCATAATAAGGTGGTCCCTATGTTAAACAACAAAACAATAACACAACAAACAGCTTTATTTCTATTTCTTGTCCTATCTATTATATCTGGAACCGTTAAATCGGTGGTAGCACAAGATAATCCCATGAAAGCTAAGAAGATGGAAATGCTTCAAAAGATGGCACCATATAGAGGGTATCTTAAAGCTCATATGAAAGCACAGCCCCAAGAATTATTAGGAGGTCCTTTAGAGATAAGTATTCAACAAAATAGCGGTGGCGTATTCGTAATTCTACCTTCAAAAAGGAAACTTGATCCGTATGTTTTTGGAACCCCGGATGCACCAAGAGCTATGGCAGGAACGCCCGGAATTAACGGATTACCTCCCGGAGCACGGGGGGTCGAAAACGGACAGTACACCGAGATGACGAAACCATCGCCCTTTGGTGACAAAAATATGGTAATGCCCAACGGTAAGTTATCCATTGAAGCAACCGATGCCACTGCAACCGATGCTGCAAAAACCAATGACCGGGTAAAATTTAAGGCAAGCTGGCAAGACAAGCTGGGAAACACGTATGAGGTTCGCTGTTGCGATATGCTTGCCTCACATGGCGTTGAATATCCTACTTTCGGAGGGGTAGTTACCAATACCATTTTACACGGTTCCAGTCGTATTGGAACCGCTCTGATGCCAACAGAATATGTTTATTTCGCATTTTGGGGCATGGGCGAGATTAGAAAAAATAGCGAAGTTTTGGATAAACCACGATTGATACACGGCATGCTTACCGAATATGTTCGCACCGAGGGCTACAAATTAGCTTCAGATGATCAAGTTACAGCCGGCCGCAAACAGTTCCATTTGATGGTACCCCCGATGATGCCTAAACCCAAAGAACAAGTGTTTGTGCACAGTAATGTAAAAACCGGATTAAAATTACCTAACGGCATGGAGCTACCTTTCTGGCACGTGATGTTTGAAAACCTTGAGATAAAAGCTCAGAGAAAATAACCATGGACATTCTGCCTCGCTAAAATTCATGGCGGGGCAGATTTCTTTATTTGGCCAATTCGGCACACAGTATGTGCTACTCATTATCAAACATATTTAAAGAATAAAAAACAGGTTTTATGAATAACTTAACAGTTTACAAGCTTCCAATTATTTTTGTTGCCATAATAGTCAGTATGTTATTACTGGCAGCTATTCCAAGCAATAAAACGGGCGCCCCTGATAAGAAAACCCCGAGTCCCGCAGCGGTAGTAGAGATGACAAATACCATGAAGTTTACACCTGACACTGTTCGCATTAAGAAAGGTCAGACCGTTAAATGGGTTAATACCTCTCTGTTGGCACACTCCGTTACAGCCGATCCTGAAAAATCAGCAATAGAAGGCAGTGTCGAGCTTCCCAAGGGGGCACCTTCATTTGATTCCGGAATGTTAGATCCCGAGCAAACGTTTCAACACACTTTTAATACAACAGGAACATACCAGTATTTTTGTATTCCCCACGAGGGAGCAAAAATGTATGGCTGGGTGATTGTTACAAATAAGTAAATAAGTGGGACGATTTTTTTCCACATAACCCATTGGTCTTACATCTATTTTTGGGAAACCTTTTTCCACACATCCCTTCAAAAGGCTTTGCAAATCATTGATTGACAAGGCTTTATTATTTTATTTATGATTTGATTTCAACTCTCACCTTTCACCCCTACATTTTCAGTTAATTTTTGTTCTTTTACTTTTAGCTCTTGCAACATAAAAT
>JBDNFJ010000225.1:0-3139 GCA_041689895.1 Gracilimonas sp.
CGAGGTTACTCCACTCAGAGCCTCTTTTAAGTTACTTCCCAATCGGTAAACGCGTGTTAGTTAGTCATTCTTCACTGGCCCATTCACGAATTTTTCCCCATCCCAATATTGCACCGAATCTTTTAACTGTTGCCAATATTCGTCAATGGCAGGTATCTCTGGGTCTCCTTGTTTATAAAGATCAGCATAGCGTTTTAGAAAACTATCCCCACCATATACATCTACAACCTTAAAATTATTATCTAACACATAATAGATGCTTCCACCCTGATTGGGGCCTAAACGGCTGTATCCTTCATAGGTTTGAATGATAAGATTTCCATTATTTGCCGGTATAATTTCTTTCACCTGATTGTAAGGAGCATTTTGGTATAACTCTGTTAAAATGGAAGGTTTAAAAGTCATGTAAACCTTCTCATTTGCTTTTGGAGCAGCTCCATCCTGATATAACCCCCGGCTTGTTCCTATTCCACCAATACTATCAGGATTAAGTACGGCCAAAGATGCCCGGTCAAAGAATCCATTTATAGCTCCAAGTATTAGTCTATCGGAATCTTTTTCCGAATTCCCTTTAAGTAGAGCCGCCGTTTGCAGATGCCCGTCATGCCAATAACTTTGGGTTATTGCTCCTGTGGATGCTTCTATTTCATAAAATGTTGAAGGTGACCAACGGCCTGCATTCGCCAAAACATATAATCTTGGTTTTGCTTGGTTTGATAGTTGAAGTACAAATACATTATAAATCTTCCACCACCCTATATTTGCATTTTTTGGTTCCTGGATTTGAGGGGGAGCTCCTACGCCTTGCTTCCATCGCAGTGACCCATCTCCATTGTAGCAGTACAGGGTATCCACTGCAAATCTACTGCCCATATTATCCCCTGAAATAAGCAGTTCGTTACCTGCTTTGTTGTCTATATTTGCTAATTTAATGTACTCTTTCCCTTTACCATCTACCTGTGGTTCTTTTGAAGAAACTCCTTCTGATATTCCTTCTGCAGACATTTTCCATAACATTTCACCATTGTCATTTAACACCCGGAGTATATTTTTATCAACCTTCGCATACACCGGATTCTGGTCTTCCCACGGTTTAAAAACCAATGTCGCTATTAACAGGATAGAAGCAGCGGCCGCTAACACCGGACGAACAGGATGATATCGAATATATCTTAACAACGTTGTAGGTAATAACCGCCGGCTAGGTTCAAGTGATGCTCCATAAGTTTCTACAAGAGATTGGGAGGGGAGAAGATCCTTTTCTTGAGGGTTGAATACTCTATTTTTATAAGATTCATTTTTATTAACCGTCGGTTGATTTAGCTTCTCCTCTATTTGTTGGTGATAGTCCGTAAGAATTTCTATGCGTTCGGCACAGTAATGACAGTCATCAATATGATCTGAAATTTCTTCTTTTTGACCGGCAGATAGAGGCTTACCAATCCCAAGATATCTTTCCAATTTCCACTTATCAGGATGTTCTTTCATAATTCAAATATAAAACTTGGATTGTTATGCTTAGATGCATAAAGGGTGACTGATTCCAATGTGAGTTTAATTTGGTTTGATATATATACATTGCTGTAGATGTTAGGTAATTCAAGGAGATTACTTGATTAATGTAAGTTTAGGAAGTCTGTTGAAGAAGCCCCAAGGAACGCCGTTTGTGCTCTGAAGGAGTGCCGTTGGCACAATCTTCATGGAATCGATATCCCACGTAGTGTAAGGAGATCGGCAAACCCTTAAGCCCAACTTCAACAACATGCCTCCTCGCGATTTTATATCTATTTTTTTCATCCTTAATAACGAAGCCTAAATAGAATTCGTGTTAATGTTACTTTACTAATTGCTACACTCACTAGCTGTTTAGAAATTTACTACTCCTGGGTCCTTCTACAATATAAACCGTTATTTTATTACGTACTTCTCTAAGCATGTAATCTACTTTGGCACTCCATGTCTGCTGGTACTCTGACTTACTAATTCCCAAATATTTTTTGGCATGCCTATAGTATGAACACCGCTCGGTTCCTTCCTCATCAAACCAAGAATCAATAATTTCAACAATCGTTTTATACAAAAGTTCTGCTTCTTCCAAACTAATCTTGCGGGTTGCTGCGTACGTACTTTTTATCTGTGCTCCAACTTCACCAATAACATATTTCTTTAGTAGCGTTAAGTCTTCTTTGGATAACTCACTTAAATCCGGTTGACTTAGCTGCGGAACTTCGTACGTTGAAATAAAAGAATAGTACCGTTTGAATAATTGCACTACATCCAATACAGGTACCGAACGGCGATACTTTTCTTGCTGTTCAAGTATTTCCATTAATACCGTCATCATTCCGGGGATGGTTACCGAATTCGCATCTCTCATCTTCACAGAATAAATACGTTCTAACTCTTTTTTAGGATATGGTGGAAGATGCTTATCATCCGAAGCTTTTGAGGGGCGTATTACCGCACCCCAAAGTTCTTGTTCAATAACAAAAGAATCTTTTTCCCGATGACAATCGTGAATATTTCGGTAAATTTTTGCTCCCGCACTATCCACATCGCTATAAGTCTTGATGAGTCGGCGAAGCGCTACTTTTTGTACGAAGGCGTGATAAGCTCGTACCACTTCATCTTTTTCTGTATTCTCGAGCGATACATATAATGATGTAGCAAATTCTTTCAACTGTACAAATTCCAGCTTGTTGCCTAATTGGAATACTTCTGCAATAGAATATTTTGCAAGATCCGAGCTTGTTTCCCCTTTCAGCAAGCAAATTTTCAGGAAAGCCGGGTAGTGCGTTTTAAGATACGATTCCGCAATTATTCCGGTGATGTTGTACAGCCTTTTTAATTCTTTTTCTGATGACTGTTCATTAAGCATTCGGAGTAGTAATGATTTTACTTCTCCCCTGTAACTCATTGTCCCAAAATTAAAGATTAAAATTTTATACCTGCCCTTACTAATTTATTCCATTAGCATTTAATTAACAAATAATTACAACCTGAGTTCAAGTAGTAAGTGCAACACGACGAACTAACCCTGAGGGGCGCGCCCCTCAGGGTTTTCGGCCAAGCGGCTTATATTCGTGTTACTATGCAAAAATACAAACAACTTGACCTTAAACGTCGTCATAAGATAAAA
>JBDNFJ010000226.1:0-5408 GCA_041689895.1 Gracilimonas sp.
CCACTTTTCATGCGGGTACTTCCCATCACTACTTCGGGGCCTACGGGTACATCAATCAAATAATCTACCTCAAGCTCGATTTGTTCGGATGGAACGGTAGTTACCAAAATGGTTTTGCAGCCTCGCTTGGCGGCTTCTTTGATGGCTCCATGAACATAAGGGGTTCGTCCACTTGCTGCCAGTCCACACACTACATCGGGCGCAGCCACATTGGCTTTATCTACCTCCTCCGCTCCAAATTTTTCGGAGTCTTCAGCTCCTTCTTGAGCTACGAACATAGCCGCTTTCCCTCCCGCAATAAATCCTTTTACCTGCTCCGGCGAAACTCCGAAAGTAGGCGGACATTCGGCGGCATCTAAAATACCTAATCGGCCACTTGTTCCGGCTCCAAAATATAACAATCGTCCGCCAAGGTGAAAGGCATCGCTCACCAGTTCAATTACATCGGCAATCACATCAATTTTGTGCTCTATTTGCACCGCTACTTTCTGGTCTTCTGCATTAATTAAGGAGGCAATTTCATGGGCTGAGGCCAGGTCAATTTTCAATGTATCCTGATTTCGGCTTTCGGTAGCAAGATTCTCAAGTTTTTTGAATAATTGTTTTTTCTCTTCTGTTGATTTCAATGGATCAAATTCCTTTTCTGTTTTTCCACCATAAAGTCGAGTCGCCATTGGGTTCAAGGACGTGCGATTCTGGTTCATTTTCATTTATATTTCTTAGTAAAGCAGCAGCTAAAGCCACATCAGCAATTTCCTGTTCAGGCTGCATGCTATCAGGCGTAAAGTGCTGCGGCACAAAATGGGTATCGTATTTAGCTTCGATAAAGGCTGGGTGATTTAGTGTGAATTCACAAAATGGAATGGTAGTTTTGCAACCGGCAATTTCATATTCACCCAAGGCCCGTAACATACGCTTTCGGGCACTTTCTCGGTCAGGACCATGCACACTTAATTTAGAAATCATAGGATCATAATTAATGGTAATCTGCTGGCCTTCTTCCACGCCGGCATCCACCCGAACTCCCGATCCTGTGGGTACACGATGCTTTTTCAGTAAACCTGTGCTGGGTAAAAAATTCTCTACCGGATCTTCGGCATAAATTCGGCACTCAATGGCGTGACCTTGTATGGTGAGGTCTTCTTGCTTAAAGGGCAGTTCTTTGCCTTCGGCAACCAATATTTGTAAAGCTACCAAATCAACGCCGGAAATCATTTCGGTAACGGGATGTTCCACTTGCAATCGGGTGTTCATTTCCAGAAAATAGAAATCAAGATGCTTGTCCACTAAAAATTCGATGGTTCCGGCTCCTACGTAATCGCAGGCTTTAGCTGCTTTTATAGCCGACTCCGCCATTTTGGCTCTTAATTCATCCGTCAACAGCGCACAAGGGGCTTCTTCTATTACTTTTTGATGTCGCCGCTGCACCGAACATTCCCGATCAAAAACATGCAACACATGACCATGTGTATCCGCAATAATTTGGAACTCGACATGGCGGGGTTCTTCTAAATATTTTTCGATGTAAATACGGTCATCGCCGAAAGCATTTTTAGCTTCCGATTTTGCGGCTTTTATACTTGCTTCAAATTCCTCTTTCTTGTGAACAATCCGCATGCCCTTTCCTCCACCTCCCGCAGCTGCTTTTACTAAAATGGGATACCCAATTTCATCGGCTACAGTTCGAGCTTCTTCAATATCCTGAAGCTCGCTTTTTAAACCGGGAGGCGTGGGAATATCAAATTTGGTAACCAATTCTCGCGCTTTCGTTTTGTCGCCCATCAGCCGAATGGCTTTAGGTTCCGGCCCTATAAATACGATGTTTTCTTTCTTACAGCGCTCAGCAAAGGTGGCGTTTTCACTCAAAAAACCATAGCCGGGATGAATGGCATCGGCTCCGGTTTGCTTTGACGCATCAATAATTTTATCAATCACCAGATAACTTTCAGAAGAAGCCGCTTCTCCTATAAAAACTGACTCATCAGCATGAAGTACGTGAGGTGCATGCGCATCGGGACGCGAATATACGGCCACGGTTTTAATCCCAAGTTCTTTGCATGTGTGTATAACGCGGAGGGCAATTTCTCCACGATTTGCGATCAACACCTTCTTAATATCAGCCATTTACATCCTGATTATATTTTTTCTAATGATAGGACTTTACAGGAAGATTCTCCAAGCTAAATGCAGATTTTAACTGGCTGTTTTCATATCCAGAATAACGCGGGGTAAAATCGAGAGCTTTTCGGTATAGCTCAGATAGGCACGGGTATCAAATACATTATAATTATTCTCTTCGATCTTGTCTAAGATACGGCTGTAATTGCGACGGGCAAGGTAAACCGGCAGCCGACTATCGCTGGATAGAAATTGAATTCCTTGGTCGGCTTTTTCATAATACGTACGTGCACGATTGACCTGAAATTTCATCAACTCAACAAATTTATCGCTTAACTCTTCGGTAAATAATTCCTCTTCAGTGATATCAAATCTTCGCAATTCTTCGGACGGAAGATAAATGCGTTCACACCTCAGATCTTCCCCAATATCCCGCAAAATATTGGTGAGCTGCATCGCAATACCAAGGTCAACAGCATGCTCAAGCGCTTCATTATTCGTATACCCAAAAACTTCGCTGGTCATCAGTCCAACTACAGAAGCTACTTTGTAGGAATAGTCATACACCTCATCAAAAGTTTGAAATCTGTTTTTCTCTAAGTCAGATTTCACTCCATCCATCAACAAAAAAGGCAACTCTATAGAGATGTTATATTTTAGAAGCGTGTGTGCAAAAGCCGTTAGAATGGGGTCATCTACCTCTCGACCTTCATAAACTTGAATTAGGCGCTGCTTAAACATTTCCAGCTTCTCATCAACCTGCGCACTTGTAATCTTGTGATCATGGATTAGATCCTTTGCTTCATCCACCAAATCATCCAGGTAACGACACAATCCATAGATAGCAAAAATCCCACGCTGTTTTTCATTGGGTAAAAATCGCGTAGCCATATAAAAAGTTTTGGCGTGCTTTTTAGTGATGCCTCTGCAATGTGAATATGCCTGCTCTAATTCACCATTTTGCAGGCCTTCGATGACTGAGCGATGAAATGAAGTTTTTTCATACAAAAGCCGGAAAAGATAATATGGAAGTTTAAAAATATTTGTCATAGTGTGGATTTCTGTCATGCTATAGCTTTAATTACCTCAAAAAAGTTCCCAATACATTAAGAAATTTATTCTTACTCGGTGCAACCGCAACTAATATCAGGGCTTGAGCTGTTTGCTTGCTATACAATAATGCGCCCCTCTACTTGCCGAAAGGGAAAGCAGTAGCCGATCTCTAAACAGATTCAAAATATAGAAAAAGTATAGAGTACAACTTACCTTGAGGAAGATCTCATTTTCAGCTTGTAAATCACGGTAGGTGTTTTAATAGGCCCGTTCCAAATCTGCTAATTCCGTGCTTCAACCTCTGGATCTCAAGTTCAAATATTTGTAACGATTTTGCATAGAAGAGCGTTATAATTGAAACGCGAAATTGATTATATTGAAAGCTTAAAGGCCTATTTTATTATTAGCTAAGGTAACTCACAAAAAATAGCGATCTTTATAAGGACAAGGTTTCCCAATAACTTCGGGATGAGAATAATGAGACTAAGCAAAACATTTATTTTGCAAAGCTGTGTATTAAATAATTGAAGCAATGAATAAAAGAGCAACAATATATGAGGTCGCTAAGCGAGCTGAAGTAGCTATTTCAACGGTATCAAGAGTGCTCAATGGATCAGAAAATGTTTCTGAAGCCACAAAAACAAAAGTGGATATAGCAATAAAAGAGCTGAATTTCCGTCCGCAGGTGAGTGCACGCAAGCTTGCCAGTAAACAGCCACAGATGTTGGCTATCGCCGTCCCGTCTTTTACCACTCCTTTTTTTAGTGAAGTGCTGAAAGGGGTAAAAGACGAAATCGGTAAAATGGATCTCGATATCATCATGTACAATACCGGCTCAAAAGACCCAGAAGAAGCTGTCCAAAATTTCTTTGATCGCGGTACCGCCGATGCTGTTATTTTGCTATCCATTGACGTGAATGATACCGTGCATAAGCTTATTCAAGCTACCCAAACACCAGCGGTACTTGTTAATTCCTCTCATCCATCCTACAATTATTTTATGCTGAATGATTATAAGGGTGGTTACTTGGCGGGAGAACACTTGGTGAAACAAGGGTTTCAAAAACTTGGAATGATTACCAGCGTGGTAGAATCAAAGGCTTCGTTCGATCGAATTCGTGGATTTAAAGACGCGCTGAAAAATTACAAGATGAAAATTAACGAATCGCTATTTATCAGCGGAGATTCTACTAAACACGGCGGTTATACGGAAGAGTCGGGCTTTGAAGCCATTTATAAATTTGAGAAACTTGGGGATTTTCCGGATGCTATATTTTGCTCTAACGACACCCAAGCGGTGGGTGCCATTTATGCCCTTTCCAAATTAGGCCTTAAAGTTCCCGACGACATCGCCATTATGGGATTCGACAATATTAAGCTGAGTAAATATCTGGACCTAACCACCATCGATCAGCAAATGTATAACGTTGGCGTGCAAGCCACCGCACGCTTGTCCGAGATTATTAAAAACCCGGATGACGAGCTCCAGCAAATCACCATTAATCCGACGCTTGTGCAACGAGGATCAACCATAAATAAAAAAGCCAAGTGAACACCCCCTTTTTGGACCGCGAAGCACTCGACCACTGCATAACAAAAACCAACATTACAGGCTTTCCAAAACCTTACAAAGGCAAAGTTCGGGAAGTATATGATCTTTCAAAAGATACTTTGGGCATTGTTGTTACCGACCGCATTTCTGCCTTTGATTATATCATGAAGCAGGCCATTCCTTTTAAGGGGCAGACCCTGAATCAGCTTGCTACTTTCTCGTTTGAAAAGGTGGAAGATATCGTAGCTACTCACATTATAGATGTACCTCATCCTAATGTAACTATCGCCAAAAAGTGTGATCCTATTCCTATCGAAGTGGTAGTGCGTGGATATCTCACCGGACATGCGTGGCGTACGTATAAATCAGGGGAGCGCGAACTTTGCGGAGTTGCTTTGCCAGAAAGACTGAAAGAACACGATTCCTTCCCCACTCCAATCTTAACTCCGGCTACCAAAGCCGTTGAAGGTCATGATGAAGATATTTCGGAGAAAGAGATCCTTGCCCGCAATATCGTCAGCCAAAAGCTTTGGAATCAAATTAAAGAAACGGCTTTTTCGCTGTTTGAACGCGGAACTGAAATAGCCGCAAATCAAGGGCTTATTTTGGTAGATACCAAATATGAGTTTGGATTGTACAACAACGAATTAACTCTTATCGATGAAGTGCATACCACCGATTCATC
>JBDNFJ010000227.1:0-6820 GCA_041689895.1 Gracilimonas sp.
GAATATTAATCTAACAAAGGGAAATTTATGTTTTTTAAAAAACTATGTGCTTTCTGTTTGATGGTGTGCGTGAGCAGTCTTGTTTTTGCACAGCAGCAGACAGATCCTAACGTTCAGGAAGCTTTCCTTCCTTATAAAACCGGGGATAGCAGTCCCACCCGAAGTGCCAGTGGCCAACCCGGCGATGAATATTGGCAAAATGAAGTGAATTACGAGATTAACACCACGCTTAATCCCGATAACCATACGGTGGGTGGGACAGTAACTATCCATTACACCAATAACAGTCCCAATGAGCTGAATTTCATTTGGATGCAGTTAGACCAAGATTTATTCTCCCAAGATTCTTGGGGAGCGAAATTAACTCCGTACAAAGGCTCTCGTTTTGGAAATAGCTCATTTGATGGAGGCTATGATTTAAAGCAAATCCGTATTGAGCAAGACGGCAAAACGTACACGCCTAAAACGTACAAAGTAGATACGAATATGAAGCTAAATCTACAGAAAGCGTTGGCTGCCAAAGGGGGTAAAGCTACTATTACCATCAATTATATGTTTGAGGTTCCCGAATATGGTTCTGATCGAATGGGGCGTTTAGAAACTAAAAATGGATGGATTTATGAACTTGCTCAATGGTATCCACGCCTTGCCGTATATGATGACGTAAAAGGCTGGAATGTAAAACCCTATTTAGGCACCGGTGAGTTTTACCTGGAATACGGAAGTTTTGATTACCAGGTAACCGCTCCTGCTGATTTTATTGTGGTGGGATCCGGAAAATTACAAAACCCCGATAAGGTTTTGACTAAAGAACAGCGTAAACGGTTAGATAAAGCATCAAAAAGTGACAAGACGGTGACCATTATCGGAAAAGACGAAGTAGGCACGAAAGGAATCCGTCCTTCAGGTAAAAAAATGCTGACATGGCATTTTAAAATGGACCATGCGCGTGATGTAGCTTGGTCTGCTTCAAAAGCTTTTATATGGGATGCGGCTCGAATTAATTTGCGGGATGGCGATCAATCACTGGCAATGTCGGTTTATCCGGTGGAAAGTGCTGGTGAAAAGGCGTGGTCGCGTTCTACGGAATACGTAAAATACTCGATTGAGGGCAATTCAAAACAGTGGTATAAATACTCGTATCCGGTAGCTGTAAATGTAGCCGGCATTGTAGGTGGAATGGAATATCCCGGCATCGTTTTTTGTAGTTGGAAGGCTACTGAAGGTGGTTTATGGGGTGTTACAAATCATGAATTTGGCCATAATTGGTTTCCTATGGTTGTAGGATCAAATGAGCGGGAGCATGCCTGGATGGATGAAGGGTTTAACACCTTCATTAACGGATATAGCACCGAGTGGTTTAATGATGGAGAATATCAGGCTCGCCGAACAAGCGCAAGAGGTATTACCCGCTGGATGGATAGCCCCCGAGCGGAAGCTATATTGACTATGCCTGACCAAATTCAACCCGGAAATTTGGGAATTTTGGCTTACTACAAACCAGCGTTAGGTTTGCGCATGTTGCGTGAATCTGTTTTGGGGCATGAGCTTTTTGATGAAGCTTTCCGAACATACATCAAACGCTGGGCTTACAAGCATCCAACTCCCGATGACTTCTTTAACACCATGGAAGATGTTTCCGGTTACGAACTGGATTGGTTTTGGAGAGGCTGGTTTGCCACAACCTGGACGTTAGATCAGGCCGTTGATTCAGTTAACTATATCGATAATGATCCTACACAAGGCTCGCTGATTTCCATTAGCAATAAGCGGAAAATGGTAATGCCGGTTGTTGTTGAAATTACGCAAGAGAATGGAACGGTGGGGCGTGTAAACCTTCCGGTACAGGTTTGGCAGCAAGGCAATGACTGGACCATTAAATACGATTCAGAAAACCCGATTGCCAAAGTAGTAGTAGATCCTGATGCTGCATTCCCAGATGTTAAGCCTGATAACAATACTTGGATGAGAAAAGCGAAAGAAGATACTACAGGTATGAAGGAATAGGTTTTATGTAAATATATGAACCTGTCAAGGCTCGCTTTTCCAAAAAGGCGAGCCTTTTTTATATACCTACAGCTTTTTGAATTCGGTTAGCTAACGCTTGATAAAATGAGGGGAAGGCGCTTTCAAATTGCTCGATAGGGGCGATAACAATGCGGGAATATGCTTCAAGATCGGCTTGCCGAAATCGATCGTACAGTTCGTGCGACATCAACTCGAGATTCCCTTCATAGCTAATTATATTTTTAGAATACTCATCTGGAGTTTGTTGAAGCAAATACAGTGTATTGTCTGAAAAATCAGATGGCTTCATATAAAAGACTTTTGCTGTTGGCTGATAGTGAGAATATTTCTGACCGGGACTTTTAGGTACAAGCATTCTGCTATCGGTACTATATTGAACTTCTGCATGCAATACAGCCTCTAATTCTTTTTTCCCAATTTTTCCTGGGCGGAGTATGGTGGGAATCTCTGAGGTGAGATCAACAACCGTCGATTCTAATCCCACCTTAGTAGGACCACCATCAATAACGGGGAAATCTGCTCCAAAATCGTTTAGAACATGCTGGGCTTTTGTAGGACTTGGTTTCCCCGATGTATTAGCGCTGGGGGCAACTAAGGGGCCCGTTTGTTCAATAAACGACAATGCAAGCGGATGATCGGGCATACGCATGGCAACGGTTTGTAAACCTGCGGTGATTAAATCCAGCACTTCCGGCTTCTTGGAGAGGACGATAGTTAGAGGGCCTGGCCAGAAAGCTTCGGTTAAGTTATGTACAGCCTCAGGGATAGTTTGCACAAATTGGGAGAGCTGGCGCTTATCAGAAACATGCACGATTAACGGATTGTCGGTAGGCCGACCTTTAGTTGCAAATATTTTTTTAATAGCAGTTGGGTTCCACGCATCGGCCCCAAGGCCATAAACGGTTTCGGTGGGGAAAGCCACCACTTCACCCTTTTTTATAAGTGTGATGAATGGATGTAGGTTAAGCATGTAATTCATTTAACGCCAGCTCTTTAAGATAATCAAAAGCCGCTTCTATGTTTGGAATTTCCTGTACTGCAAAACGTACGGTGTCTTTCTTTTGGATCACTTGAAACTTCTCTTTTTTCGTAGCTTCAAGTTTCTCCAGTATTTCCTGAAATTTACCGGAATCGAAGAAATTCTTTCCGATTTCTGATTCCTGCTTAGGACAAACCAGCCACATACGTCCCGCTCGTATAGTTACTTTAGTAAAGAAGTTCCTGGAAGCAAAAAGGCGGATTTTACCAGCAAAAATCAGATACTTTGCTTCTTTTGGAACCGGGCCAAATCGATCTTCAATTTCTTCTTTCCAATCCTCTATTTCCTGTTCTGTTTTAGCTTGTGATAACTTGCGGTATAAATTTAATCGTTCAACATTATCAGATACGTACGATTGGGGGAGAAGGGCCGTTTCATCAAACTCTATGGTGGTTTCGGGTAGTTCGGCTTCAATTTCGACATCATCGAACATTTCGCTGAATTCGGTTTGCTTCAGTTCTTTAACCGCATCATTCAAAATTTTGGTGTACAGGTCAAATCCGATATCGTTAATGAAGCCGCTTTGTTCGGCTCCAAGTATATCACCGGCGCCGCGAATATCAAGATCTCTCATTGCTATGTTGAAACCGGAGCCCAAATCAGAGAATTCTTCCAGAGCCAACAATCGCTTACGAGCTTCAGTACTTAAGGTTTGAATAGGATTGGTTATGAGGTAACAAAAAGCTTTGCGGTTTGACCTTCCAACTCTTCCACGTAACTGGTGTAACTCTGCCAGTCCAAATTGGTTAGCATGATTTATAATAATGGTATTTGCATTGGCTATGTCAATTCCATTTTCTACAATATTGGTGGAAACCAATACGTCGAATTTGTGCTGATAAAAGCCTGTAATGATTTTATCGAGCTGAGATCCCGTCATCTGTCCATGCCCAAATCGCACCCGGATGTCTGGGATCAGCCTTCGGATCATTTCCGCAATTTCCTCAATATTTTTCACTCTATTGTGAATGAAAAATACTTGTCCACCTCTTGATATTTCCAGCAAGATGGCATCCCGTATCAATTCTTCGTCAAAGCTGTGAATTTCGGTGTACACGGGCTGACGATTGGGAGGAGGAGTGTTGATGACACTCAGATCTCGTGCGCCCATTAGGGAGAATTGTAACGTTCTGGGAATCGGCGTTGCGGTCAAAGTGAGTACATCTACAGAGGCCCGAAAGCTTTTTAGTTTTTCCTTGGCCGAAACGCCAAAACGCTGTTCTTCATCCACAATAATCAATCCAAGATCTTTGAATTTCACATCTTTAGAAAGCAGACGATGGGTGCCAATAACAATATCCACTTCACCATTTTGGAGCTCTTGGATAGTTTGTTTTTGTTGCTTAGAGGTTCTGAAACGAGACAATGCTTCCACTTTTATCGGAAATTTATCCATCCGCTGCATAAAAGTTTTGGCATGCTGTTCGGCTAAAATAGTGGTAGGAACCAATATGGCCACTTGCTTATGATCCAATATGGCTTTGAAAGCAGCCCTAACCGCAACTTCAGTCTTACCAAAGCCAACATCTCCACAAATGAGGCGGTCCATGGGATGTTTGCTTTCCATATCTGATTTTACAGATTGAATGGCTTCAAATTGATCGGGCGTTTCTTCATACTCGAAGTTTGCTTCCAGCTCTGTCTGCCATTCATTATCAGTTGAAAATTCGTAAGCTGTTTCTGCTTTCCTTTTGGCGTACAACTGGATAAGCTCTCTGGCTATATCCTTTATCTTCTTTTTAGTTTGAGCTTTTTTGCGAGCCCATTCTCCGGAACCCAGTCGTGTAATTCTTGGTGCGGTACCTTCTTTGCCTGAATATTTTTGAAGCTTATGTAGGCTCGAAACATTTACATACAGCGTCGAGTCTTCTTTATAACGCAGCACCACTACTTCCTGCTCGGTGTTTTTTACGCTGATTTTTTTAAACCCTGCAAACTTTCCGATTCCATAATCTACATGAACTACAAAATCCCCAATGCTGAGGTCTTTGAGCTCCTTAAAAGAAATACCCCCATTGAAACGCCTTCGTTTAGTTTTGGGGCGATGATATCGATTGAAAATCTGATGGTCGGTATATACTGCAATTCCCGCCGGTTCATAGATAAATCCCTCATGCAGTGCCTCAACCGCCAAACGGTATTTAAAAGCCTGGCTGGCTTCCCCCAACAATTCTTCAAAACGAGTACGCTGACCATCATTTCCACATAAAATAAAGGTAGTTAAGCCATCCGCTGAATTTTTGGTAATTTGTTCTCTGAGTAGTTTAAAGTTGCCATGGAAATCGGGCTGAGGTTTGGTTTCGAGCGTAATAGTTTGCTCATCCTTTTCGGAAGCTCCTACATTAGCTACAAAAAGCTGATGCTCAAATTTAGAAACCTCGTGATCCATCTCTTCACCTGAAAGAAAGAGTTCCTGCGGAAGGGGCGATTCATGGTCGTCGTGCTCATCATAAGCGATTTCTGCTTGTTCAAATATCTTTTGTATCTCAGCGATAATAAGCGCTCGATTGGAAGTAGTAAGCAGAGTTTCTTCATCAAAATAAGAAAGGAAACTGGATTTTTCGGCATGTGGAAGATTGGTGAGATCCGGAATAATTCGGGCTTGATTCAGAAAAGCGATGGATCGCTGAGAACCTGCATCGAATTCACGGATGGTGTCCAGCTCATCCCCAAAGAACTCAAGCCGAAGGGGATATTCCCCTGAATATGGGAAAACATCAAAAATACCGCCCCGTACCGCAAACTCTCCGGGTTCATCTACAAATTTAACAGGATTGTAGCCTTGATCAATCAACTGCTTTTTGAAGGTATCCAGATCAATTTCTTGTCCTTTATTAAGGATTAAACTCACTTCATTTAATGCAGAAGGAGGAGCAATTTTCTCACTGATAGCTTCTACGGAAGTGATCACCATTTTGGATGCATGGTCTGAAATGGCTTGCAAAGCTTCTGATCGCTGAACCAGCAGGCTGGTATCTTTCAGCTGATGCCGATCATAGGGCTTGCGGTTTGAGGAAGGAAATAGAATAACAGGGGAGTTTGGAGAAATAATATCCAGATCTGATTTCAAAAACCGAGCGCCTTCATCCGTTTCAGAAATAACCAACACGTTTTCTTTTTGTGCAGAAAGAGAAGCCAGTAAAAAGCTATTTAGCGCCCCGATACTTTTTTTAAGCGTCAGCTCGTGCTTTTTCTCCAGTTGCTCATAGATCCGTTCAAAGATCCCGTTTTTATGAAGTTGTTCTTTTATTAAAGATATGCTCATTAAGGGCTTTTAGTAACGTGAAATCAGAATAGTGAAGATACGGGCTTTATCGACCCTATGGCAATGAAAATCAGATAAATTATCAGCATTGAAAAGGCAGGATTTGCAAAAAACGTTCATGAACGTTCAATTCCATTCAGAATGGTTTTACTGAGTATAAAGCTCAATAAGATGAAGCCGATAGAAAAACCTAAATACATAGCATATAGATCTTTATAGTCGGTGTAGATGAGTTCTTCAACTTCTGATTTCTCCAGCTGGTCGATTTGCTCATATATCTTTTTAAGCTGCTCGGTATCGGTAGCGCGAAAGTATGCGCCATCGGTTAGCTTAGCTACTTTCGCCAACATTTCCTCATCAATATTAACCTGTATATTTTGATAGCGTCGCCCAAAAATAGGGTCTTGAATAGGATAGGGGGCGGTGCCGCGCGTACCGGCTCCAATGGTATATATTTTGATGTCGAAGGTTTTAGCAAGATCGGCGGC
>JBDNFJ010000228.1:0-4317 GCA_041689895.1 Gracilimonas sp.
ATTTTATCTTTGAATGTGCCCCGACCAAGGTGTCCGATTTCGGGATCATTAAAGCTGTTTACCTCAAACTGTAGCTCCGACTCAAAAACAGTGGTGTAGCTCGAATCGTCAATAACCTCCTCCAATGATATTTCCGGGAATATTCCCTCCGGTCCATAATAATTAATTAGGAACGAATTGGCCCTGTCTTTCAGGATATTAAAAGTGCCCAGCTTAAAATAAGCCTCACCATTTTCTTCAATAGAATCTACCCTTTCATACGGAATATCATAGTATTTACGCACGGCTTCCAAACCCAAGCGATAGTAATTTTGATGCTGATAGGCTTGTCCCAAACGATACGAACGCACGGCTCCATCCAAATCAGAATATACTTTCACAAATGCCGTTCGGTTGGGGTTAGAGTCCAAAAAAATCGGTATAGGGAACAACTGGGATGTTAAATCCGATGGCCCTGATTTGTCTCGCTGAATATCGCCGGCAAGAATTACATTGGCGTATTTTCTAAGTGTTTTCGCAAACAACGTATCATTGCGTGGATTGTACATATCAGGATTGTCGAATACGACATCAAAGGCAATCACCTTAGCCCCTGCGCGATTCAGGTTTTCTACCAAATGCGCATACACGCTGGTAGGCCAGGGATATTTTTGAGGAATTTCTTCATCGGCTTTCTGGCTGATAGCAACCAGCACAATAGGTGAGTCTGATACATCCAGCGGACCTCTCCACTCAAAAAGTTGGTCGGTATATTTGAGTTCAAGCGTTTGGACAGGACGGGTGAGCATCACCACAAACGTAAGAGAAAACGCACTTAACGCAATCCATAGAGCCGATACTTTCCTTTTTTTACTGCTTTTTTTATTCGCCATCTGTATTAGAAACTGAATATATATCTGAACTGAATAACATGGTCGCCAGTGCGGTCCGATCCACTTACATTGGTCAAGTTAGTATCAAAAACGAGGGAGCTATAATCATCCATTTTAAAACGAGCCCCTAACTGAAGCACGTAGGTTTGAAACTGATTCTTGCGCACGTTTTCGCTCAATGTATAATAATTATCCCGTGGATTATCATTTAACTGGTCGTTGATTGGATTATCTCTCACAAGCAACATACGAGAGGAGGTGTTATTATTGGTGATGGCCATCCTTCCATTCAAAGTTAGCCGACGTTTTTCCAGAAAACTATAATTCCCACCTACATAAAAGCCGGTAATTTCGATGGTCGTTTGTCCACTTCCTGCATCGGTATTATTATAGGTAAAACCCAACTGACTTTCGAGCGGCATCCCGCTAAATCGGGAAGTCAGATTCAGCGACAAGGCCGTACTCAGCACGTCTCCATACGCAAATACTTTATCGGTAGTTTTTAGATTTGATATGCTCAGGGATATATCATTCCGTGCATCTAAAACCATAAATTGTTGCGTGATGGATGCATTTATGTTGAAGGTTTCGTTCATTCTTGGCGTGGCCGTTGTAATGGTTACCAGCGAATCTTGTCCGTTAATAGTGCGCATTTCTTGCCGGATATTTTGCACGGCTGCATGCACCAATTCATCCGATAACAGAAAATTCTCCCGCTTAATGCCATTGCCGCGCATTCTAAAACGAATGCCCGCACTTACACGTGGCAACTTCCGATCAACGGGATACCAGCTGGCATTGGTACGATAAGTTGCTGTATGGGTAGTGGCATCGCGAATGCCTGTTACATTATCCTTTAAACTTTCGAAGCCTAAGGTTATATACACGCGGTTTTTTAATAAGTTAAAGCGATCGCTGAGGGTAAAACCGGCAATATCTCGCCGAATGGTAGAATTAGCCAGCGAATTAAAATTGGGGCCAATCCAACGATATTGAAGTCGGAAATTATTGCGGCTGTTTCGGTAAGAAAGCTGACTGTTACCGGCAAGAATACTGGTTGGGAAAAAAGGATCGGCTTTCAAATCACCATTATCATCTTCTGAAATATTCAGTGGCAACACATTCATGTTCTCGTTGATGATGATAAGCCAAGATAAGCGCTCCAGTAAATCGGCCGTGTTGTTATCAATATCGAAACCCAAATCATCCGCGCGCTCTGAATTCAGTGGTCCTCCATAAATATTATAATTTAAAGCACTAACCACGGCCTCCGATTCAAACCGAAGGCTATTATTTAAAAATCCCATTTTTAGATCGGTCCCTACCACTACATTCTCACGTGGCTTCACGCTCCCGCCATTCACTTCCAGCAAATCAGGTTTAGCTAATAAGCTGTCTCTTTCGGTAGAGTTCAAATCGGAATTCAAGTTGAGATGAGCCCCACTCAAATCCAGATAATCCCGGGGATTAAAGATAGAAGTAGTATCGTCTTGAATTTTAAGTGCGTGCAGGCCCAACTGAAATCGCTCCTCATTTCCAAAAGCGATACGCCCACCTGTAATTTTACGTTTAAACGTACCCCGGCCTCCATTCTGGTACGTTAACATATATCTTCTATCTACTACAGAATCAGCATTATTGGTAATATTACGCACCAACAGGCTGTCATATTGATTGGTAATACTGCGTTCCAAATCTCCATAAATAAACTGCATATTCAAGTTTTCCTTCAATAAATGCACAGAAGTATTTATGCCATGAACGCGCCGCCCTGAAATCGTAAATGGACTCATGGAAGGATACACGTGCCCCGCCTCAAAATTCCACCATTTGCCTAACTCCAAATTCACCTGATATCTATTTTGTGGCTGCAAACGCATGGATTCCTGCGAGGTCAAATATCCGGTTAACGAATACCGAAGCTGACCATAACTTCCAGAAACCCTCGTTCGCCCGGTGTACGCATTATTGATATCTCCGGCTATCACCTGATTTCGAGCAGTTAGCTCCACATTTACCTGAGGTGTTCTGCTCGGCCCAAATCCTTGGAAGGATGCTTGCCCCGGAGCTACTACTACAAAATCCCAACTCGCTACGGTATATGTCTCATCAGCCGTTTCATACTCAAGAGCCACCCGGTGTTGCCCTGCACTGAGATTTTTTGGGATGTATGAAAAATAGTAAGCGCTGGTATCTGCCAGTCCGGTTACATCTTCTTTATCGATGTACATTTTGAACGAGCCAGGTGGAATCGTGGCAATATCGTAAAACAGAGCAATGGCAATCAGTACGTCGTCTTTGGTAACTCCTTTGCCTGCTTCCGGGGCAAGAATGGTGTAATCCATTCCTTTCAGCTTCTTTTTTTGATGGCCCTCAAAATTGTTCACTATTTCTACTTCTACCGGATTCTCGGAAGGTAGCGTCCCGGGATAGTAGATATCTTCGCCGGAGAGAAGGGAAATCTCCAGGTAGTACTCAAGCGTCGTCGCATTTTTATCTTCTACCTCAAACAACACGGTAAAAGCTCCATTTCGGAAGTCCACTTCTTTCTGCCTATATGTAAACTCTCCATTATATCGGTAAAAAAGCTGAGCCTGCTGCACATCTGCTTGCGTTAATCCGGGAACAGTAAATTCAAGCGCACTCAATTGGCCTTGTTGCATAGCTACCGGTGCCTGATGACGAATCGTATATTGCGCGTAGGCCCCCTGTGCTGTCATCATTAACAACAATAACCCAAAAGCTTTTTTTGCTACCCTGCCAGCCATACGTTTTAATTGTACATGCAAATCTAACCTATACTTCTCATATTCTCACACACTTCCCATAAACTTATCACTCCTGCCCTTCTTCGAAAGCATCAATTTTGATTTCTCGAATTTGTCCGTTTTGATCCCTAAATCTCAAAATAATTTTTTTCTTGATAAGATCGCTATCCATTTCATCATAGCCTTGGTTTAGACCATCAAGCTCGTCGGTGCTTAGCGTTCCCGAATCAATCTCATTCCCCTGATCATCCACTTTCGCAAACATTTTCTCAAATAAGGAAACGGTTTGACCGGAATTGAGCGCTGTTACATCTACTTGTCCCTCCTGCACCCATATATATCCGTCCGATTTCGATCCGAACTGGGTCCCTTTCACGGAGGCAAGCGATCGAGAGGTAGCTACTTCAAAGTCATTGGCTCCCTGAGGGGCTACTTCCAAAAAAATCTCCCCCCGCTTTAGGTTAATACGTGTGTTACTCACCTTTGACGTTATCCCAACTTGCCCATTCACAATAAGCATAGAATTTGGTTTCACCTTGGCAATACTCCGATCCATAAAAAACACAAGCGCAAATCCATCCTCATTTGTTAGTAAGCTGTCTCCGTTAAATAATTTCTCTCCCACATTCTCCGATAAATCGAGCTTGATAAACTTATCAGTATCCATGTTGCTAACC
>JBDNFJ010000229.1:0-10156 GCA_041689895.1 Gracilimonas sp.
AAAAGGAAAACACAATATGGTGGTTTTAATAGCCATTGCAAACAAGCTTATAAAGCAGGCCTTTGCCATAGCAAAAAGCGAAACCCTGTATGATGAAAATTATCAACCAAAAGTTTGTTTTTAAGCACAGTTCATTTCGAGTCTTCATTATTTATGTTTTATACCAGAATGAAAATGATGATGCACTTAGTCAGATCGGATAGAATCAACCGGATTTGCAAGTGCTCCTTTAATTACTTGGTAGCTTACAGATATCATAATCGCTGTCAAGGTTAAAAGTATTGGAAATATTAAGGTATCCATCCCAAGGTGTGTACGATAAGAAAAATTTTGCAGCCAGTTACTCATCCAGATATAAACAATAGGGAAAGCGATAATAGAAGCGATAAGCAGGAATTTAAGGTAGCCGCTATAAAAGTGGGTTAGCATATTCCAAATTGTAGCTCCCAGTACTTTTCGAATGCCAATTTCTTTTTGCTTTTGCTGAATGGTATAGGTTGCGAAACTGAACATCCCTAAAATAGCAATGAATACCGCTAATCCCGAAAAGACTAAAAACAAGGTTTGTGCCCGTTGTTCATTTTTATAAACGGCGGCAAACTGATCGTCCACAAAGTGATAAGAAAAAACGGTTCCAGGCAACATCCTTTTCCAGGTTTTTTTAATAAATGAAATCGTTTCAGTTAACTGATCATTGGACTTGAATTTGGCCGAAATTGAGAAATAATAGTCATTGTTCATCCACATGATGAGCGGAGCAATTTTATTATGTAGCGACAGAAAATTGAAATCCTTAACAACACCAATAACAAAACCCTCACTTCCCAATCCGTTTAATTTTTTGCCAATCGGGTTTTCCCACCCGAGCGTATTAGCTGCGGTTTCATTAATAATGAAAGCTCGGGTAGCATCCGACTTTCGTTTAGAGTCAAAATTTCTTCCTTTTTCTAATTGGATCTCATAAGTATTTAGATAATTAGGATCTACCGAAATCCAATCAAAGGAAAAACCCTCCGATTTATCATCTGTTTTAACCAAGGCTGTTCCACTTGATTTACTAACTCCGGGGATATAGGATGAAGCGGTGGTTTGAACAATATTAGGATTTCGTTCGATTGCATGGAGGAAGGAGGCTACATCATCGCCAAAATAATTAGGAATGGTGATGATTTGCTCGTTGCTAAATCCCAGATCTTTATGCTGAATAAAATCAATTTGCTGGTGAATAATGTAGCTTACTGAAATCAGTACTAACGTTGCCGTACATTGGATGATAATCACACTTTCCCATAAATGGTTTCCTTTTAATCCCGTAGTAGAATGTTTGAGAAGTAAAGAAGCGGGCTTTTTTCCCGTTAAAATTAAGGCAGGATAAAGTGCTGTAACTACTCCAATAATAAAGACCATCAGGAATGCTATAAGCAATACAGGTGCTTCAACTAAAGTTGAGAAAGTAAAGCTTTTTCCCGTAAAAGAATTAATGGCTGGGAGAAACTCCCAAAGGATTAGATAGGCAATAGCTAATCCAAAAAAAGAGAGGATAATACCTTCTGCAAAAAAGCTTAAAACAAGGTTACTTCTCAGGGCTCCAAATACTTTCCGTACGCCCATCTCAGTAGTTCGTTCCACCGATTGAGCAGTGGCAAGTGTGGTGAAATTAGCGCATGCAATAGCTAAAACCACGAAGGTGATCAACCCTAGAAAATAAAGGTAGTTGATATTACCATTTACTTCGAGTTCACCCCGTTTAGAGGAATGCAGATGTATATGGGTTAATTTTTGGAGATGATAAGAAAGATCAAATCCTTGGTTATTGCTTAAAGGTAATGCATTGATTTTCGCTTCTACTGATTTAGGATTGGCACCTTCAAACAGCTTAATGTAGTTGTATCCCATTTGCACCTCATTTATGCTAAATCCATACAGATGCTTGTATGCTTGGGCAGTAGTTACAATATTGGAATGAAAGTGAGAATTGGCGGGAATATCTTCAATCACCCCAGTAACGGACAACAGGCTTTCTTTTTCCTGAAAGTGGATGGTTAAAGTCCTACCAATCGCATTAGCAGTATTGAAGTATTTAATAGCCGTAGATTTATCTATGACTACAGAATTTGGTGCGTTTAAAGAAGTAGCCGGATCACCCTCCAAAAAATCAAAACTAAAGAGGGTGAAAAAATTGCTATCTGCCGCAAGCATATTATACTCTTCAAACTGTTTATCCGCTACATCAACATTCAAATCAGCATGCCGTACAAAACGAGTATTGAGCTCAATTTCAGGGATAGCGTTGAGTCCTTCCGGTAGTACAGCTCCGTGCAAATTAGCAAAGTGATACGTTGAGCCATCATTCGTTACAGATTCATACTCAATGCGATAGATTTGATCAGCTTGTTTATGGAATTGATCGTAGCTGAGTTCGTCTTTGATATAAATAAAAGCAAATAAAAAACTGAGTAATCCAATGGCGAGACTCAGCGTATTAACGCTAAGATAAAGTTTGTTTTTGAGAAGACGCCGGAAAACTAATTTAAAATTATTTGACGTAAACATTCTTCATTATAATGGCAGACACTTAATAATGCAACAGTATAGACAGCACTGGTTTGTACCTTTGGGCCAATTAGGAGAATTAAATAATCTATTTCGAGCTACCGCTCCTACGTCCATTACCCTTGGAAGAAAACTGAAAGATAAAGCTTAAAAGCTACACCAACCCTCGCGCCTTCAGCTCTAAATACTTATTAATGGCATGTACAGAAAGCTCCTTAGGTGGAGTTAGTATTGTTTGAATTCCTCGCTGATTGAGGGCCCTCACAATTTGTTTCTTTTCATACGTGAACTTCTCGGCAATAACTTTGGTATAAATTTGCCCCATGGATTGAGATTCCTCGTTCAATATCGTAGTCATTTCAGTGTTTTCAAAGAAAATAGTGACCAGCAAATGGTCGTTGGCTATTCTTTGCAAATAAGGAAGCTGCCGTTCCATAGCTGAGAACGTCTCAAAATTAGTATATAAAAGTATGAGGCTGCGCTGATTTATATGTTTTCTAAGTGCAACCAGCAACTGTTCGTAATCCGATTCCAGAAAATTAGTTTCCAGATTATATAAAGCTTCCTGTATGCGTTGAATGTGAGTGCGTCGCTTTTCAGGCTTCACCACTTTTGCATCTTTATTAGTGAAGGATACGAGTCCTGCTTTATCGTCCTTAATGAGTGCAATGTTGGAGATAACCAAGCTGGTGTTAATGGCATAATCCAGCAGGTGAAGCCCATCAAACGGCATTTTCATCACGCGACCCATATCAATCACGTTGATTACATTTTGGGAGCGCTCATCTTGGAACTGATTCACCATTAAGTTGCTGGCCCGAGCGGTAGCTTTCCAGTTGATGGACCGAACATCATCTCCCCGCACATATTCTTTAATCTGGTCAAACTCCATGGTGTGCCCGACTCGTCGGATTTTCTTGATTCCGGCATCCACCAGACGGTTCGAGATGGCGTACATTTCAAATTTACGCATCTGAATAAAGGATGGATATACGGGAACGGTTTCAGAGGCTTCAATGGATATCTTCCGTTTCACAAATCCGAGTTTGGAGGCTAAAAACACCTGGATGTTTCCGAAATCATATTCACCCCGCTTGGTTGGGCGTAGGTCATATTTAAACTTTTTCAGCTTCCTTGAAACCAATTCAGCAGAAATATTGAAATCCCGAATTTGAAACTGATGTGGGATTTCATCGATGATGGTAGCTTTCGCATCAAAGTTATAATGACTCTGTATTTCTAAATGAATGGTGTTATCGTCTCCATTGGAAAGCCGTTTAGGCAACCTGCGTTTTCCTGTAATGGGTTCTTTTTTACTGAATAAAAGGGCCAAGTCCAGGACAAAGATCACCACAAAAGCGAGGAACAATAACTCAGCTATAGCCCCAAAAGCAGGGATAAAATATCCCACCAGAAAAGCTAATACCACGCCGGCTAATACCTGAAAAAACAGGTTACTGAGATGCGTTTGTTTTAGAATAGTTAAAGGATACATACCTTGCCTTTAAGGAGATTGGGTTAGCGGGGCACTTCTACTTTCTCCAAAATCATTTGGACGATTTGATCGGGCTTCATTCCTTCCATTTCTTTTTCGGGAGTGAGGGTGATTCTGTGCCGGAGCACCGGATTAATGATTTCTTTAACATCTTCGGGAGTGATGAAATCACGGCCGTTCATGGCTGCCCATGCTTGTGCCGCACGCATGACAAATACAGACGCACGAGGTGAGGCGCCGATTGAAACAGAACTGCTATTCCGAGTATTTTGGATTACCTGAGCAATGTATTTCATGAGCTCCGGCTCAACGTGAATTTGAGCAACCACGTCTTTTTGTGCGGCTATTTCTTCCACAGAAACCACTTTAGAAAGGGTGGATATATCCAAGGTGTTTTTTCTGGAATAACTGCCTTCAAGAATTTGCACTTCCTCTTCCAGCGATGGATAGGGGACATCAATTCGGAATAAAAAACGATCGAGTTGAGCTTCGGGTAGTCGATACGTGCCTTCATGTTCAATCGGGTTTTGTGTGGCTATCACCATAAAAGGCGGGGCCATGTGATATGTGTGCCCATCTACGGTTACCTGCCGTTCTTCCATCACTTCAAAAAGTGCGGCTTGCGTTTTGGCCGGCGCACGGTTGATTTCATCAATCAGGATAATATTAGAAAAAATAGGACCTTCTTTGAACTCAAAATCGGTTGCTTTGGGATTAAAAACCGAGGTTCCCAGCACATCAGCTGGCATTAAATCGGGGGTGAATTGGATTCGAGAGAAATCGGAGCTGATGGTTTGAGCCAGTAGCTTTGCCGTTAAGGTTTTGGCAACGCCCGGCACGCCTTCAATCAGCACGTGTCCATCGGCAAGCAGTGCGGCAATCAGCAGATCCACCATCTTATGCTGGCCTACAATGATTTTGCCTATTTCTTCCCGAATCTCAGATACCAGCTTCTCCACGCCGGACAGGTCGATTCGATTTTCAAAAGGAGCTTTTTCCTTTTGAGTTGGATTAATTATTTCTTGATTTGATTCTTGATCTTTAGTGCTCATCGTTGGCTTTGTTTATAGAATTGGTCAATTTTCTCGGTTAATAATTTTAGCTCATTTTGTTTGATTTCTTCTTTGCTTGAAACGGCATCCATTAAATCAAAAAGAGTGTGAATGTCCGTTTCATCCAGCCCCGAGCGTAAAGCTATATCCTTTTTAAGTTCATCATCAATATTCGTGGTTTCAAGTCGTAGATATGTACGAATATAATCCAGAAAGAAGCGAATCTTTTTTTCAGCAATTAGCTTGTGTTCCCCTTTCTCCAAATACAAGCTACCGATAGTGCGTGCGAATTCAATGCTGGAATTTTTGGGTGCTTCAATTACAGGAATGATACGTTGCGATCTTTTTGCCCTAAAGATCATGAATAAAATAATACCGCTTAATCCCAGAAACCAAGCCCACTTTAGGTGTTTTTCGGAAACAATATATCGCATAGCGCTTTGTCCGGCTGTTCGGACATCTTTATAATAATCATCCCAAATAGTTGCACGTTTGGGCAAGTAAGAAAGAGCTTTGAGTGCATAATTGGCCGAGATTTCATCCCGCACAAAATAGTTGGTAAATAAAGTGGGATTGGTATGCAGATATAAATTTCCCTTCCCAAATTGAATATGAATAAAGTTGGGTTTCCCAGCATTATTGGTTCCCAGTTGGGTTACCACTAAAGCGGAGTCAATGTCGGTGAAATAGGTTTCGGTGGTGCTTCGGTAGTAGGGAAAACCGCCTTTACGCTCGAGTAGGGGATTGGAGAAATGCACATAAACCGTATCGTCTTTGAGAATATTACTGGCGCCTAAAAAGGGATTATTCATCGTAGTTTTGATGCTCAAGCTATCCCCGAAAGCACCGTCAAATTGTCGAGCGGCAATAAATACATCAGCTCCATGTCTTACCTGAGAAAGCAATATGCTCGTTTCCCACCGGTCAATAGAAAACCCGGTATTCATAAAAATCCAGTTTCGGTCGGCATTTGTAGTATCCCCAAATTCAAAAAGGGGAGCCTGATTCAGAGTGATTTCATCTTCCGGAAAAGCTGTGGGAAGAAGTGCATGAATGAGGTACCCACCATACGGGATTTTGTCTTCCGAAGAAAAGCTCTCGGTCCAGTCTAAGGGCGTTGGTTTTAGTAACTGTACTACAATAAAAATGAAAACCAAGGCTCCCAAAATAAGATAGTAGGTACGCTCTTTTTTCAAGATGCAGCCCCCGTTTGATCCCGAAATTGGGCATACACTGTTTGAACATTCTGAAATCCATTTTCCTCGATTGCAAAATCACCATACTCTACATATTCGTAGTAGGTAGTAAGTCTTGAAAAGGCAGTTTTAGCGGGATGTGCAGCCAGTTCCTGCACGTAATCACGATTGGTTTTATCAGGCTTCCACTGGATGAGCTCGGCCTCGTTAAGCTGTTGCAAGGCTTGAAGGTATAAAATCCGAACGGCATCCCGATAGTGGCTCTCGGCTATCGCCTGTTTCAGCATAGATTCATAATCAGTTTGCGAAAGTTCGGATTCTCCTATGTTCAGTGAAAAATGTTCAGCAGGTTTCTTTTTGGAAAAAGCAGAGCTTACGTTTCCTGAGAGTATTTGGTTAATAAGAGCCACCAATACGATTCCCACTATGGCAAAAAATGCAAACTTAACAACCACGGATACCCAGGGATGATTAAGGGCATAATTCAGCATCTGCAAAATCCATTGCTTAATCCGACTTAGCAAAGTTTCGGGATTCTGAGCTTGCTCATTGTACTCAAATACCTTTTCGTTTGTGATGTGCTGAAGGGTTTCTGCATCTACTGTGCGTACCTGAACCTTGCTATCATCCGGGGGAAATGAAACGGCGGTTGAATCCTGCGCGAAGCAAAGGCGTGGTGTGAATATCATCAACATCAAACCAACAAATAAATAGGTGGATTTAGCTATATGCATGAACGGTTTAGGGGGGTGTGATTTTGAATTATTCTGCGAAGTGAGGGATTATCGATCATCCCAATTCCTCAATTTTTGCACGCAAACCATCCCCTTCTTTTCGCTCGATTAGATTGAAATAGTGCAGGCACATAGCAATGAGCATTATCACAGAAAACAGAGAACCAAAAATGATCATCAAAGCATAGAAAATACCCATACCGGTTCCAATCATTCCCGAAGTGTCCGCTCCAGAAACGGTCGCCATGCTCACCAAAAGCCCGAATGGAATAACCAGCACGTACGACATAAAAGAGGTGATGATATTCATCACTAAATAAACGGCAAAGGTAAACCACCAGTGGCCTTGTATTAGATCCCAAGAGCGATTGATGGCATCAAAAGGATTTTTTTGCTCTAATACTGCAACGGCAGGTGACAGGAATAGCTTGATGCCGATATAAATTCCAGGCACAATGAAAAACATAAAGCTGACTGGAACTACGATAATAATGATTACATAAAGCAGAAGAAGGGTGAAGAAATTTCGTGAGAAATTGTTGATTAAGGCGCTAAGTGTAGCTTCCTTATGATTTTTGGTAAGCTGAACATGAGTGAGTGTAATAGTCAACAAAGCTCCCGAAGATAATGCAAGTAGCAGTAACCCAAGTAAGAAATTACTCCCGAATAAGGCATCACCGCTCATGTCGGGGTTTTCTATCATAGCTGAGAAAAAGGAGGAATAAGTGTCGCCCACCAGTATTCCCGAAATCAGATAAAAAGGAAGAACCAAAAGCAGTAACGCTTTGCCTAAACTTTTATAGTGCACCCGGATGTACACAAAAGAATCGGTTAATATGGCACCGAGATCACGATATTTTTGTAGAGTAAATTCTTTCATAATTTGGCTTTAAGTGAACGTGGAAGCAACACGAAATAATACATAATAAAGGCTAATGAACTCAAAATAATAGCCAAGCTCAACCAGATGGGCATACCAGTGTATCGGGTGACAAAACTTTCGAGAAATCCTGCTACAATAAATACAGGAATCAAACCGACCGTCATTTTTATACCTTCTTTGCCGGCTTGAATAAAAGAATCTTTTCGGGAATAGGTGCCGGGAAATAGAAGACCGTTTCCGACCACAAAACCGGCGGCTCCGGCTATCACAATAGCCGAAAGTTCGAGCGTGCCATGAATAAAGATGACTCGCAGGGCTTCAGCCATTAGTCCATATTTTGCAAAAAAGAAGATAAAAGCACCAACCATAATTCCATTATTCAGCAAAACCAGTCCCGTACTTACCGAGGTGAGTAGCCCGCTCACAAATGCATAAAAAGAGACGCGGACATTATTTATGGTGATGCCAAAAAACATATTCATCTCCCCAGCATTTTTGTAAACCGCCAGCGGGTCTCCTTTATCAATATTACTGATGGTCATATTTACATAGCTATCGCCCATAATGCTTCGCACGAAAGAAGGATCATTCATAGAAGATAAAATCCCAATGCCGATAGCCAGTGAAAACACCAAGAAGCTATACAATAGCTCTTTTTGTTTGGAAGCAAATAACAGAGGCAGCTCGCGAGTCCAAAAGGTAATCAGCCGGCTGGTTTCTTCCTTTTTAGCACGATATATTTTCTGGTGAACCGCAACGGAAAGCTGATTTAGGTATTCTTCCGTTTTACTGTCGGGATAGTTTGCCTGAGCAAATGCAAGATCGGCGCTCAGTTCAATATATAATTCCGCCATCTTATCCGGATCATCGGTGGATTTATCGTTCAGAAGTGCCTCAAATTCTTTCCATTTGGGTGCATTTTTTCGTAAAAAGGCGACTTCTCTCATCCTGATGAATTCACTTTCGTTTTAGTGTACATGGAGATAACTTCACGTGCTTATGAGCAAGCATATAATAAAGCAAAGTTAATCAATAATCAGAGAAATCTACGGGAAATGTAGTGGTTATGGTAGGAATTGAAACAACACAGCATGTGAAATTGAGTTATGAACCTGCGGGCGTGGGCGAGAGAGTTCTGGCATTCTTTTTAGACGTGTTTTTCATCGGTGTGTATTACCTGGTGGTAATCTGGACGTGGGGCTACGTGAACGAGATTGGAAGCAATCCTGAGCATATGTTTGAAAGTTCAATGTGGGTGCTATACGTGGTACTGATAGTACCCATTATGCTGTATCATTTGGTTTCGGAGGTTATTTCCAACGGCTATAGTTTGGGTAAAAAAATTGTGGGCATTCGGGTGGTAAGCATAGATGGAACGCGCGCCTCCTTGAGCGGATATATAATTCGATGGATGTTTCGTCTGGTAGAGATTTCCATAACTAGCGGCGTGTTGGCATTTGTAACAGTGATTATGAATGGAAAAGGTCAGCGGATAGGAGATATTCTCGGAAAAACCTGTGTGATTAAAGAGCGAAGAAAAGTGAAGCTGGATAATACTCTTTTTGCGGAACTGGCCGATGCGTATGAGCCAGTGTTTAGTCAAGTGGTAGAGCTGTCTGATAAAGACATCCGAATTATTAAGGAAGTACTCGATTCCCGTTCGCATTACGATTACGACAATTGGTTTCTGATGCTCCAACGTACCCGCAAAAAGCTCGAAGAACGGTTAGGTATTCATGATAACGATTTGCGTGGGGAAGAATTTCTCCAAACCATCATCAAAGACTATAACGCCATTCATGGAAAATAAAGCGGGTAAAACCCACTCAAGAATGTCGATTTTTAGATGATGAAGACTAATATCATACTTTGGGTACTTGTGCCGGTATTATATTTTGCGCTTGGTTTCGTAAACTATGCCGATGCACAACAGATAACCCATGTTCGGTTTGAACTGGATATGAGTCATCTAATTAATAATGGTGGGTTGAAGGTTGAATCAGAAACCGTGGGCATACGAGGGGATTATCCACCTCTAAGCTGGGGAAATACCTATGAAGCAGAAGATATTGACAATAACGGCTTGTACAAAGTTAACGTCCCCTTTAGCTTTAATGCGGAAAGCCTGACGGTATCATTCAAGGTAAAAATTGAAGGCAGCGACCAACCCGATGACGGCTGGCAGAAAGGTCGAAATCATACCGTTACCATTCATCGTGGGCATAAAATACGAGTGAAATTGG
>JBDNFJ010000230.1:0-2174 GCA_041689895.1 Gracilimonas sp.
CCTTTCTTGGGAAGATCAAAAAATCTGGGATGTGCTGGGCTCTGATGGCATCTGGCTTGGCTCAGTAGAACTGCCTCCAGATTTCACAGTAACCGAAATAGGCGCTGACTACTTGCTTGGTTACACGTATAAATCAGGCTATCAGCAAATTGCTATGTATAAGTTGAGGAAGGATTCATAAATAAATCCAACCTTAATAGGACCACTTGAGTCTAAAGAATAGCACGTTCGGTGTTTGGGTGATATTGGATAAAACAGAGCCTTTCATAAGTTGGGCAAGCACTAAGAAATCCAAATTATTACTGAGTGAATGAGTGATTTGCGGCATAAAAATAAAGAGATTGCGGTCAAAGCTTCCCATGAATCCTCCGCTGATAGTTGTGAGAGGAGTTAGGGTATAAGAAGCATTTAGAAAGTAGCCTGTTTTTGCGATGAACAAATCATCTGCGGAAGGAGGTTGCGTGAGCTGCACCACCGGATTAGCCGCTTTATTCCAGCCTCCGTTATACAGAAATTCGACGGTTGTATAAAGGGAATTGGGGAACATATAATCACCACCTAATGAAGCCGTAACGTGTCCTGATTCGTTAAATAACTGCTTTCTGGGAGTAAAATAAGTGAGCTCTCCTTTCATTCCCGCAGTTGAAATATACCCGCTCCAGCCAAGGCCCAAAGCCAGTTGTTTATAATAATTACCGATGATTGCCTGCACATCGTAATCCCCAATATTTCCTCTGTACATCATGGCCAGCACCGATTCATCAAAAGAGTGACCTAATTTATATCCGGCTTCAAAGCTGGATGCATAACTCCAGCTGTAGGCTGCGTAAATGGCATCCGTGCCCGGACGTTCCTCATAATCAAAATCTAAATAGGCATAGGCATTAAACAAATCGTTGGGATTCCACACCATAGTTTTTCCCCAGTTGATGCGCTGCCTGCCCACATGCACTTCCCAAGGACCTTGAAGGTAAGAAAGATGGAGGCGATCAATGGAAGAGTTCAAAACCGCATGTTTGGAGTCAATAAAGGTGTGACTCAAATCCACATAGCCGGGGTCATTCGACAGGAAATCTCCATAACCCGGAGTGTTTTGTACGGTCCATCCATTGAATAAACGAGTGCGGATATCGGCACGAAACTCGAAGGCATCCCCGAGTTTAAACTTACTTTCCAGTCGGTGGTGCAGAATATTATCGTATCGAACCGTTTTCAAACTGTTACTAATTCCCACACTGCCCAATTCCTTCAGGTAACCTCGGAAATCGGCATCTACATTTATTTGAGCCAAACAACTACCTGTAGTCGATACAACAATCAACCCAAACAAAACGAAGCTTTTTAGGCTGGTTCTAAATCGGCTCGCTTTGTTGGTGATTAATCTCATCTCACTTATTGCACTTTGGCTACTTCTCTTTTTTCATCCGTCACAACTTTTCCATCTACCAGAGTAACACAACGGCGAGCACGTTCCATCACTCGCTGGTCGTGCGTAGAAAAGATAAAAGTGATGTTCTCTTCCTCATTGAGCTTTAGCATCATATCTAACAAATTGGCCGTTGATGCAGAATCAAGATTGGCGGTGGGTTCATCGGCTAACACAAAATCCGGTTTTGAAGCCAGCGCTCGCGCCACGGCTACGCGCTGTTGCTCACCACCTGAAAGCTCCGAAGGTCGCTTATCTACTTTATCCTGCAGCCCCACCATTTTAAGCAACTCGTGACTTCGGGCATCACATTCCTTTTTTGAACGCCCCTGCATCTGTAAAATAAAAGCGATGTTTTCTTTAGCAGTGAGTACCGGAATGAGATTGTAAGACTGAAATACAAAACCAATATGATGTAACCGAAAATCAATGAGCTTACTTTCGCTGAGGGAAAACATTTCGGTATTATGAATTAAAACCTTGCCTTCCGTGGGTTCATCGAGTCCACCAATTACATTTAGCAGCGTGGTTTTTCCGGAACCGGAAGGTCCTACGATAGCCGTAAATTCTCCTTCTTCAATTTCGAGATCAACCCCGTTGAGGGCATGCACCGGAACCTGATCAGCATTATATATCTTTTTGATATTGTGAACTTCAATAATAGCCATAGCTTTTCCTTTCGTATGCGGTTACACTTTTCGTATTGCTTGAACCGGATTTAATTTCAAGGCTTTTATAGATGGAAATA
>JBDNFJ010000231.1:0-6496 GCA_041689895.1 Gracilimonas sp.
CTTGAATGCGGGTATAAGATTCCGGAGCATTCATCTCAGAAAAAATCCGTTGTTTCAGCCTTTCAAGAATTTGCAACCATTACCTATCAAGCAGCGGATCAGATTGTAAGCGTATCTGCTTCAAACCTTCCTTTTCAAAAACAGCTTGGAGCCCAAGAAATTGAATATATCCCCAACGGAATACCAAAGAATTGGTTGCTCAATGAGGATAAAAAAAGAGGTAAAGAGCCAGTTATTGCTTGGGTAGGACGATGTGCAGAAATGAAAAATCCTTTAGCCTTTTTTGATTACGTAGATTCGTTTAGGGAGCTTGAAATAAAGCCTGAGTTTAGAATGCTTTTGAGTGATGCGAATGAGCGATTTCTTGAGCAAGAAGTTCGCCAACGTTCAAAGGCTTATCCTGAAGTTACTTGTATTTGGAATGAGCCCGCAAAGCTCTATTTCAGCGATTTTGATTTCCTGTTGATTACCAGCCATAATGAATCTCAGCCTCTGGTTATGCTTGAAGCTTTGGCGCATAAGGTGCTTCCGACCGGCTATCACGTGGGCGATTTAACAGAGGAATATGGGCTTGTTTTTGAGCACGACAGCTCATTTTATGATATTGCAAAATCTATACAAAGAGTATGGAATAGCCCTACCAAATTTGGTGAATATGTGAATAAAAGATTTGAGCTTGTTCAGAAAAATCATACCTGGGAGCATATTTTTAGCATCTATCAAAATCTGATGGAAACGATGATAAACAAGAAAATTACTTCTTAATTGTGAGCAGAGAAAAGCCCTTAGTTTTATTTGAGACCGAAGGATCTTATCCCTACAGTGGGGGCGGTGTATCTACGTGGGCTCATACTTTATGCACCGAGCTCCGGGGGAAAGTTGACTTTGAACTGCTTGCAATTACCGGAAATCCTTATGTGGAAAGCCGTTATCGGTTGCCCGAGAATATTACCAAGATCATCCATATTCCACTTTGGGGCGTGGATGAACCGTCGAATTATTATGACCGTGGGAATCTTTTTTCCCACCAAATCACCAAAAAATCGCGGGCGACTAAAGAAGTCACCAAATTATTTTTTAAACCCATTTTTGAAGATTTCATCCGGTGTTTATTCAATCCATATTCTGATGTGGAGCATATATGTGAAGTGCTTTATGGGATGTGGAAATACTTTGATTATTACGATTATAAACAAACGTTGAGGCAGCCTTTGTTATGGCTGGAGTTCAAGCAGCGGCTAATTCATCATTTTGAGAAATCTAATCTTTCTTATAGCGAGCAGCCTTGGGTGTTTGATATTACATTTGGTATGCGGTGGTTGTATCATTTTTTAATGCCGGTTGCAGCCCCAATTTCACCAAATATTGACGTGACTCATGCTACATTGGCCGGCTTTCCTGCTTTATCCTCTATTGCAGCTAAATATGAGTACGGGATTCCGAGTATGGTCACCGATCATGGCGTGTACATGCGTGAGCGTCTGATTAATGTGGGTCAGGCAGATATGCCCTTCTTTTCAAAAAAATTACTGGTAGATCTTTCTACGCTGGTAAGCCGAGCTGTGTACTATTCAGCCGATCAAATTTCGCCGGTAACGGTAGCTAATAAAGATTGGTAAAAGCGGTTTGAAGCGGATGAGAATAATATTGTTCCTATTTATAATGGGGTGAATACAGATCTATTTCAGCCCACTCCAAAGCCTCGCCAAAATGCAAAAGTACCCACGGTGGTCGCTGTTGCTCAGGTTTTTCCTCTGAAGGATATCGAAACCATGATTCGTGCAGCTAAGCTGGTACAGAATGAAATTCCAGAAGTGCAATTTAAGGTTTATGGAAGTCTGGAAGTGGATAAAGAATACGTGAAGAAATGCCAAAATCTGGTAAAGAAACTGAAGTTGGTAGATACCTTTCATTTTGAGGGATTTCATAATCAGCCGAGCATGATTTTTAACGAAGGAGATATTTCTATTTTAACTTCTATTTCGGAAGGATTTCCCTATACCGTTATTGAATCGATGAGCTGCGGTCGCCCGGTAGTTGCAACCGACGTGGGTGGGATTAGAGATGCTTTAGAAGGATGCGGAATTTTGTGCAAGCCGCGCGATCCCAGAGATATCGCAAATGGGGTTGTAAAGCTATTACAAGATACCGATTTACGGCTCGAATATGGACGAAAAGCCCGAGATCGGGTGCTACTGACCTTTACCACAGAGCAATCGGTAGATGCTTACTACCATTCGTATGTACAGCTTGCAGGAAAAGAACGAGAGCCATGGAGAAAAAAAGTTCAGACGGCTTCCGTACTTAAGCTACTCAAACATCTTGACGAGGTAGAGGAGCCAGAATATGCCTGATCAAGATCAAACAAAACAAATATTAAAACCGGATGCCATCCGGGAGGTTACGGAACAAGTACATCAGCTGATAGGAAATCCGATTAGTAAATGGGCGGTGGCTGCAACCATTGAATCTTTGGGCGTCCGCAACATAGATGTACTACCCGATTTTGGCTACGAAACTGTATTTGATCTGGGTGAAGAAGTGTATGACCGCATCAAAGCAAAAGAGCATCAAAATAATACACAAGACGAAGAGGACCTGAACGAGTTTAAAATTGGCAGCTTTGGGAAATCGGTGCAATTGTTCTTCAAACATTACTCCAAAGGGATGGTGTTTTCCATTCCGATGCTATCGCAAGTAATTGTCATTTTTGTGTTTGAATATGCTTTATGGGCTTGGTTTGATTTCAACGAAGCCCAAGCCACCGTAGTAGCACTGGGCACAATAATAGCCTTTATTATTACCGGGGGATTTATACAAGTTCTCGGCCGACTGACTGCAAAGTATAAAGGAGAGGGAAACTATTACTTGGCTTCGAAGGCTATTTGGTCTGTACTGAAAATTGCTGTTCCTACTGTCTTTGTTTTAGCCGCGGCCATTTTCGTCCTCAATCTGATACTTCCATTCTATCCACAGCCGCTAATATTGCTATCAATGACCTACATGGTGCTAATCTCGTTACTCCTACTTGCTGCGTCTGTTTTATTTGCTGCCGAACAGCGCTCTATGATTATTGTAGGTATCGTTTTAGGTACAGTCGTGGTTATTTTTGGGATGGATTTTGCGGGCATTGGAATTTATCTCTCTCAATGGCTGGGTATTCTGGTTAGCATGCTGATTATTGGCCTCTATTCCTATTTGTACTATCGGTTAAAAATTCGCTCGCTTAAGCAAGAATTATTCAAGCAATCGTTACCGGAGGCAGAAGTAAATTACTATAACATATATCGGTATTTCATTTATGGGTTCTGCTATTTCATGTTCCTATTTATGGATCGCTTGATGGCATGGTCGGCCGGACCGCCACCGCCGGAATATATTATCTGGTTTAACACCCCGTATGAGCTTGGCATGGATTGGGCGCTTATCGGCTTGGTTATAACCATTGCAGTTCTTGAATACAGCATCAACAGTTTTTCGATAAGCTTAATCCCTGCACAAAAGAAAGCCGTTATTTCTAAGATCAAGCTCTTTAACCGCTTTTTTAAACGCTTTTATATCAAACAAATAGTGCTGCTACTTGTGGTTGGCAGTATATCCATTTTGGTAAGCTATTTTGGGGTTTTGAGTCTCCGTGCATTTGAAGAGGATATACCAAAAATTGCAGATTTCTTTGCTAACCCGCTCATCTTTAAAGTGTTTTGGATGGCAAGTATTGGATATCTGTTTTTGATTTATGGATTATTAAATAGCCTGTTTTTCTTCACTCTAAATAGGCCCGAATTTGTAATGTATTCGATGATAGGCTCACTCTTTGTAAATTTTGTTACGGGATTTATTTGTAGCCGAATTTTTGGGTTTGAATATGCGGTGTTGGGTCTTATAGCGGGTTCGATAGTTTTTGCATTTTCTACCGGAATATTGGCAAAAAGATTTTTCAAACATCTGGATTACTTTTATTACTCTGCATACTGAGGTATCTCTATGATTAAAGACGTCAAAAGTTATTTACATACGGTTGGCAGCCGGTTAACCAAAGCTTTTTCTATGGAAGCTTTTGGGACCGAAGACCAACTGGAATTCTGGGAGCTCTCGGCAGAGCATGTATCCCGAAAACAAACTCCGTCGTTTAATGACATTGCGGAATGGATGGATTTATTATATAAAGCTCCCGTTCACTTTGTGTATAAGCTGAAAGATGGAAAGTTGGTGTTAGATTTCCGACACGTGATTACAGAAAACATACTGAAAGTAGAGATCAGCGAAAAAGCAGCTCATAAGCAGACTCCACAAGAAAAAGAGTATGTAAAAGGTTTTGAGTATCAGCTACAAAACCTGGAGAAAAAGATGGAAATGGATGAAGTGTTTCAGGCGCATGGCATTACGCCACATTCCATAGGGCAATGCGAGCATATCCCATTATTTAATGGTGACGGAGATTTTTGGGGAATTTATTGTGCAGGCCCATATACCAAAAGCCCCGATCAAATCACCCCAAAGCTTTCGATAGTGGGGAGAATACTATCCAACTGGCTCATTAGTATAGAAGAGGAGGAACGCAGTCCGCAAAATGAATACGATGCCAAGATCAAAAATGTGGTTTCGGAACTGGGCAGTGGAAAGCTAAACACTGAAGGTATTGCACAAATTTTATTGCGCTATGTCGTGCATGCGCAAAATACAGAAGTGGGTTGTGTGTGTACCTTTGAGGACAATAGGCATTCGCTGATTACTTCGTATGGAATGGATGAAGCAACGGCCGAACGTTTTGATGCCACCGGTGAGAATCGCTTGTATAAAACGAAAGGAGGCACACTGCTGCTTACAAAAAATGGGGAGGCGTTCCTCAAAAGTTTAGGGAAAGAATGGACGGCTTTTGATTTCAAAGGGGAGCAAAATGCGGGTTTCTTTTTAGTGGAAAAGACGAAGATCACGGAACAACTCCAAAAAGCCGGGTTATTTCAGGAAACCGGACACGCTCTATCAACCCTTCTTGATTATCAAATGAAGAACACGGGTTTCTCTGAAAAGCTGATGGATTCGTATTACACCATGCTGAGAACCATGGAGCTAAGTCGGGATAAAACAAGGCATCATACTCCACGTATGGTCGCTTTTGTACAACGTTTTGGATTACTGTTTGGGCTTGAAGATGAAGAAATGAACATCATCACTCAAACCGCCAAATTGCATGATATCGGCTATGTTGGAGCTGTGAGCATTGAGCCGGAAAAAACAATGGGAGCGGAGCTTACGCATCCTTTAATTGGAGCCAATTTGATCGAACAATTGTCCGTGCATCATGAAGTGGTGGAGGGAGTGAAAACCCATCATGAATGGGTGAATGGAAGAGGAAGTCCCGGAAGGCTTAAAACGGAAAGCATTCCCTGGACCGGCAAAATTGTTGGGCTCTTTGAATATGTGGTGGAGTTTGTAGAAAGCAATCAAAATGATACTTCGAAAACCGAGGATGAATGGCTTGAACTACTTTCAAAAGGATTAATGGAGCGTGCCGATGTTGAATTTGATATGGTGCTTATTCCCACAGCCATTCAGCTTTTACAAGCTCTCAGTTGGGATGGATGCGTGAATTTGGGTGTTGAGTAATGATTTCAAAAATAGGTACAGGTTGTATGATGGTTGCTCTGCTAACACAATGCTCCGGTGCTAAAAAAGTATTTAAAATCCATGATTATACTCCATTTGGTGTGTGCTATGCCAAGGTGACGCCAGATCAGGTAAAAAACTATCAAATGGTGATTGTTGAACCCGATTTTTATACCAAAGAGGAGTTTGCTGCATTAAAATTAACGGGTACAAAAATTATCGCATACAGTACCTTAGGAGAGGTAGATGGCAATCGTTGGTATTACCCGATGTTGGAAAAGGAAGGCTTTTTAGGCATCAATGAGAACTGGAACAGTGCATTCATCAATCTTGAAAAAAATCAGGTTCGAGAGCTCATTTTAAATAAGGTGTTGCCTGAGATTATGCAAAAAGGGGCTGATGGATTATTTTTAGATACTATTGATGCCGTCTCTCCCGAAACCGAACGTGGATATCTTAAGCCGTACATGGTGCAGTTAATACGTGAAATCCGAGCACGATATCCCGACAAAATTATTATCCAAAATGCGGGGCTTTTCTTATTGGATCAAACTAAAGAAGTGATAGATGCCTTTTTAACTGAAGATCTGGCTTCTAATTATGATTTTGATAAGAAGGAGTATAACCTTCGTCCTGCCGGTGAATTAAACGAACGATTATCAGTTTTGAATGAATACGCCCAAGAGTCTGAACGACCTTATTTTATTATAGATTTTGCCGATACCGATGCAAATAGAAAGCAACTGAGATCCCAACTCGATACGCTGGGCCGGCCTTATTTCATCAGTAATATTGAATTGAGCGAGTTGCCGGTTATTCCGGATTCGGTATCCAACACGCTTAGAAAATCGGAAAAATGAGCTATACTCTACAGTCCATATTTTCTGTA
>JBDNFJ010000232.1:0-4043 GCA_041689895.1 Gracilimonas sp.
TAAAACAAATAACACAACCTTGCTCATCAAGGTAAACAAAATACAAAGGTCTTCCCTTTTTATAAATATTTTCCTTAATTAAATATCCCTTAAACTCATCAGTTAGTGTTATTGGTCCATTAAAGTTTTCTTCAACGTTTGATTCGCCTAGAAAAAAATATAATAGAAATAAATTTAATATTATTAATAAAGCAATTATAAAGTTTTTATGTATCATAATGTTAGTCTATCAACACTTGTATTCGGCATAGTTAAATTTAGTACATATAAGTTCTGGTCATCTGTGTCCAACTCGATTGCTTTAGAGCTCACCTTTATTGAATATTTATAATACCCATTCACAGAATTGTAAAAATCGACATATTTATCTTCTTCTTTTTTTACAAGTATGCATATAAAATCATTAAAATAAACCATACTACTTGTGTAAAACTCTGCCGTAGGGGAATACCTATAAGACATCCCACCATTACCGGTCTCAAATTGTACATAATTTGTAAGACTACTATATGAATCTACGTGATTCACTGAATACAGCTTTTTCCCTTCTGATGAAAATTTCATGAGAACTGGTTCGGAAAACCCAGAATAAAATATCTGATCATTCATATTGGAACTAATCTTTCCTTCATAAATTAATGGACTTAAATTCTTGTCCTTCTTAAAGAATTCTTGCAGCAAACTGTCTCTCTCTAGATCAATCACGCTTATTATATTTTCACCATTCAGAAGTGAAAAAACTATAACTCGGTTTAAATCTAATGCAATAAACCGATGCACATTAAGATTTTTTCCAATATATGATTCTTTAAAATTACCGTCTAAGCTGAATTGACTTAATCTTGCTCTATTTTCATCACTAACTAATATGGAGTTTTCTACAATCTGTATATCTGAAATATCTTCAAATTCACCAGGGCCACTGCCTTTCCTACCTGCTATTTTATTTAAATTGACATTATTTGTCACAAGCTCTCCTTTGTAAATTCCGTAATCTTTAAAATCTGTAATGAAGATTAAATTATTAGCTACATCAAAAAAACCGGGACTTATTATTTTATCGCCTAAATCATAAGTCTCTAAATCCAAAGATTTAAATATCCGACTTTCAGGGTTAACCTCATCTACAGGTATCATAGTTTGCTTATTATTCTTATCGCAAGAAATAAGAATTAAAAAAATTGCTGAAAAAATTATAGTAAGACGCATTTGTATATCTACATTATTAAAGAATAGCATAGGAATGGGAATCCATTCCTATGTTTATTATCTGTTATTGATTATCAAAGTCACATGAGACATATTCCCCAGGGTTACTGATACTCTCAAGAAGACCACAATAGGATCTATTTCCTCCACAATGAGAGCCTAAACAATCAGTACAACCTGAACAACCTATGGGCATATTAGCCAAGGCATTTGTGCTAAATTGTAATCCTACATTACCACTAATAAAGGTAATGTTTAGCATTGCTAAAAATAATGCAAATGCTGCTGTCGCGAAGATTTTTTTTAATTTATTCATGCTGGAAGTTTTTTAAATTAGAAATTCATCTAATGCCTATACAAAAGATACTTATCCATTCATTACTAAATAGCTATATAAAATTCATAGCTATCCAAAACGTTTCAATATTGCGCAATTATAGGCCTTTCTGCTTGTTTAGGACAGATTATTTGCTCCTTTCACTTTCAATCCCCCCATTCAAATAAATATATCTGTAGGTAATTAGTACCATCAGGTGTATCTGGTGGCTTAAAAGGCTCATTCAACAGTATGTTTAGCTCAAACTTCACAAATAGATTTAACCGAAGAAACGCCATCATGTTGGATAAGCACCACGAGTAGGTTGCACACGCTTTGAGGTACTTGAAGACCAGCATCGTAATCACTGCTGTCCAAATCTGGATAAGAACGGCATTGGACGTTGTTCCCAAAAAGGATTTGATTTTCAGTAGCTGTTTGATCTCTTTGAAGAAGATTTCGATATCCCAGCAATCTTTGGATTTCTCTTCGGCCTCTTCTTTTTTGGCATTGTTGGCCTAGATATTTTGCGTTATGGTTTCGCTAAAGTAGAACTATATACTTGGATAGCCCTTGGTTTTGGTGTGATTTCGTTTGGTTATTTGGCCTACAAGTTCGGCGATGAATTTTGGACCACTTTATTCAGGAATTAAGCGTGTTAATCTGAGTCCGGAAATGCCGTATAAATCTTAGTTTTAAATAGCGATTAAATTCTGGAAAGCCTGGTTTCCTGAAGAAAAAGTTTAGCAGTAAGCTTCTATCCTGCCTAATAATTCTTCCACAAAATCTTCATGCTCCGGTTTCATAAATACACTACGTAAAATCGTGACTTGCTCACTATCCACTTCATATCCGGGATGAAGTCGGACAAACACAGAAGTCGGGATTTTATACAAAGACAGATAAAATAACCGATTGTCCATCCCAGCATCAAACACTGCTTTTGATTTTGCCGATATCTCAGAAGTTGTACCAGCTGTGGACGGAAAATATCCAAGAATATCTAACTCCGGTGTTTTATAGTTCTTCAGTTTAGGGCTGGCTTCAATCCGTTTATGCATAGCACGAGCCGCCTTTAAGCACTTCTTTAGAATAGGCCCAAATCCTTCTGCTTCTTTCAACGGAAACATTTTCAGCGTAGCCCACAAAGCCACCGCCGCTGCACCTGCTCGGGAACATTCCAGGCTTATTTCTCCCAGGTGCAGGTCTCCCGAGGTAAAATAAGTGTAGGGCGAATCATGCTTATAAAACTTACCCACTGCCGGATCTTTGAATAACACGCAACCACATCCATAAGGCTGCAACCCATGCTTATGTGGATCCACTACCAAACTATCCGCTTCTTCCATCAACTTCCAAGAAGCTGTATCCAACAAATCGGTCCCTTTCAGAACCCGATAAAAGCCTCCGTAAGCTGCATCAATATGAATACGAATTCCGTGTTTTTTTGCCCACGGCAGGATTTGGCCGAGTGGTTCTACCTCACCCAAGCCCGTGGTGCCAAGAGTAACTACCATGGTGCCAATCTCTTTTGGGTTGATGGCATCCAGCTCAAAAGCACCCTGTGGATTAACCGGGATTTTAACGCCTTCTACCCGCAAAACTCCACACATCCGCTCGTGGGTATAATGTGCCTGTTCAGAAAAAGCGATCTTCTTATCGGGATGAGACTCTCTGGCAATCCAAAGAGCTTCCAGATTTGCAATGGTTCCGCTGGCAGTAAGATGTCCCAGGAATTCATTCCCATATCCAAAAAAACGAGCCAATTCTGCTACAGCTTCTATCTCCATCTCGGAAGAAGGCGGGCCGCCATCTAATGCGTGATTGTTGGGATTGATTGACATGGCCATAGCATACGCGGCCCACGTTAAAGGATGAGGAGGTTTCAGCATCTGCCCGGCATAAATAGGATGATGGAAAGGGAAGTTGCATTTTAAGCGCTGTGAAAGCCGTTTAAAAACTTCCTGGATTTTCTCGTCCGACACGGCAAGTGTGGGATTTTCTTCCCATTCTCCGAACGATTTTTTCCAGTCGCTTAGGTTTTCCAGCGCGGTAAAAAGCGTATGTTGCGCTTTCTTATTCATTAATAAAGATTCACAGAAACACCAGCTGATAGCACTTGTTTAAGCTGTACTTGGCTGGAGAAGTCATTATCGTATCGCAGTTCAAACTGAAAAGTGGCACTTACCACGCGATTGATTTGCCCAACAAGCTCATTCCCCCAGGCAACATCCGTTTCACTAATGGGAATCAGAATGTTGGTGAATGTTTCCAAGCTACTGCTGTACAGAATATTTTCGGCAATCTGTTTTTCAAAACTGATACCGGTTACCAAACCACCCTCAGAGCGGAATGTATCGCCTTTATTCAACCCATAATTTGGAGCCAAATCGCCATCTTTTATAATGGTTTGTTTAAGGCCGATACCAGCTTCAAAAATAAAATTTTTGGTAGGTGCGTATGCCAGGCCAATGCCTTCATTCACATAAGCCGGAGCCATAAAATTGGAGATCAGTGA
>JBDNFJ010000233.1:0-2153 GCA_041689895.1 Gracilimonas sp.
CCTTTCTTGGGAAGATCAAAAAATCTGGGATGTGCTGGGCTCTGATGGCATCTGGCTTGGCTCAGTAGAACTGCCTCCAGATTTCACAGTAACCGAAATAGGCGCTGACTACTTGCTTGGTTACACGTATAAATCAGGCTACCAACAAATTGCTATGTTTAAGTTGAGGAAGGATTCATAAATGAATCCACCCTCAATACGACCACTTGAGTCTAAAGAACAGCACGTTCGGCGTTTGGGTGCTATTGGATAAAACGGAGCCTTTCAATAATTGGGCAAGTACTAAAAAATCCAAATTATTGCTGATTGAATGAGTGATTTGCGGCATGAAAATAAAGAGATTGCGGTCAAAGCTTCCCATAAATCCCCCACTGATAGTTGTAAGGGGAGTTAGGGTATAAGAAGCATTTAAAAAGTAGCCGGTTTTTGCAATGAACAAATCATCTGCAGAAGGAGGTTGCGTGAGCTGCATCACCGGATTAACCGCTTTGTTCCAGCCTCCGTTATACAAAAATTCAACGGTTGTATAAAGAGAGTTGGGGAACATATAATCACCACCTAATGAAGCCGTAACGTGTCCTGATTCGTTAAATAACTGCTTTCTGGGAGTAAAATAGGTGAGCTCCCCTTTCATCCCCGCAGTAGAAATATATCCACTCCAGCCAAGGCCCAATGCCAGTTGTTTATAATAATTACCGATGATTGCCTGTACATCGTAATCTCCAATATTCCCTCTGTACATCATGGCTAACACCGATTCATCAAAAGAGTGACCTAATTTATATCCGGCTTCAAAGCTGGATGCATAACTCCAGCTATAAGCTGCGTAAATGGCATCCGTGCCCGGACGTTCTTCATAATCAAAATCCAAATAGGCGTAGGCATTAAACAAATCGTTGGGATTCCACACCATAGTTTTCCCCCAGTTGATACGCTGCCTGCCCACATGCACTTCCCATGGCCCTTGCAGATAAGAAAGATGGAGGCGATCAATGGACGAGTTCAACACCGCATGTTTGGAGTCAATAAAGGTGTGACTTATATCAACATAGCCGGGATCATTCGATAGGAAATCACCATAACCGGGAGTGTTTTGCACGGTCCATCCATTGAATAGGCGAGTGCGGATATCGGCACGAAACTCGAAGGCTTCTCCGAGTTTGAACTTACTTTCCAGTCGGTGGTGCAGAATATTATCGTAATGAAGCGTTTGCAAACTGTTACTAATTCCCACACTGCCCAATTCCTTCAGGTATCCTCGGAAATCAGCATCTACATTTATTTGGGCCAAACAGCTGCCTGCAGTCGATACAACAATCAATCCAAATAAAACGAAGCTTTTTAGGCTGCCTCTATATCGGCTCACTTTGTTGGCGATTAATCTCATCTCAGTTATTGTGCTTTGGCTACTTCTTTTTTTTCATCCGTCACAATTTTTCCATCTACCAGAGTAACAACACGGCGGGCACGTTCCATCACTCGCTGGTCGTGCGTAGAAAAGATAAAAGTGATGTTCTCTTCCTCATTGAGCTTTAGCATCATATCTAACAAATTGGCCGTTGAAGCAGAATCGAGGTTGGCGGTGGGTTCATCGGCTAATACAAAATCCGGCTTTGAAGCCAGCGCTCGCGCCACGGCTACCCGCTGTTGCTGCCCGCCTGAAAGTTCCGAAGGCCGCTTATCTACTTTATCTTGTAACCCTACCATTTTAAGCAACTCGTGACTTCGAGCATCACATTCCTTTTTTGAACGTCCCTGCATTTGTAAAATAAAAGCGATGTTTTCTTTAGCAGTGAGCACCGGAATGAGATTGTAAGACTGAAATACAAAACCAATATGATGTAACCGAAAATCAATAAGCTTACTTTCGCTGAGTGAAAACATTTCGGTATCACGGATAATTACCTTGCCTTCCGTGGGTTCATCGAGTCCACCAATTACATTTAGCAGCGTAGTTTTACCGGAACCGGAAGGCCCTACGATAGCCGTAAATTCTCCCTCTTCAATTTCGAGATCAACCCCGTTGAGGGCAAGCACCGGAACCTGATCAGCATTATATATCTTTTTGATATTGTGAACTTCAATAATAGCCATAGCTTTTCCTTTCGTATGCGGTTACACTTTTCGTATTGCTTGAACCGGATTTAATTTCA
>JBDNFJ010000234.1:0-3042 GCA_041689895.1 Gracilimonas sp.
CAGAAAGCCACTTTTATAGTGGCGGGGACAGGATTCGAACCTGTGACCTTCGGGTTATGAGCCCGACGAGCTACCAGCTGCTCCACCCCGCGATGTGAAGAACCCAATATACGATTTTTATCGTACCGATATCAAGCTCTTTTTTAAACTTCGAGTTAAACTTTCCCTGAATGTTTAGTAATTTTGGGTAAAACAAAACCCACCTATTTTATGATCACAAGTAAAGACGCAATAGAACTCGAGAACAAATACGGCGCCCATAATTACCATCCTCTGCCGGTGGTATTAGCCAAAGGGAAGGGCGTGTACGTTTGGGATCCGGAAGGGAATAAATATTATGATTTTCTTTCTGCTTACTCTGCCGTTAATCAGGGCCATAGCCATCCAAAAATCACGGAAGCGCTCGTATCTCAAGCTCAAACTCTGAGCTTAACCTCGCGCGCTTTTTATAATAATGTACTGGGCGAATACGAAAAATATGTAACGGATTATTTTGGATACCAGAAGGTGCTCCCCATGAACACCGGTGCCGAAGGTGTGGAAACAGCGATTAAAATATGCCGAAAATGGGCGTATGAGAAAAAAGGGATTACCGAACATCAGGCGCAAATCATAGTATTAGAAAATAATTTTCATGGAAGAACTACAACGGTTATTTCATTCTCCAATGATCCGGACGCACGAAAGAATTTTGGTCCTTACACGCCCGGATTCATAAAAATTCCTTATAACGATATACACGCTCTACAGGAAGCACTCAAGGAACCAAATATTGCCGGCTTTTTGGTTGAGCCTATCCAGGGTGAAGCTGGGGTGGTAGTGCCCGATGAAGGTTATTTATCGGAATGCTATACATTATGTAAGCACGCCAACGTGCTTTTTATAGCAGATGAAATCCAAACCGGGATCGCCCGAACCGGTAAGCTTTTGGCATGTGATCACGATAATGTTAAGCCAGACATGCTTATTTTAGGGAAAGCACTTTCAGGTGGCGCTTATCCTGTCTCTGCTGTTTTAACGGATGAAGAAATCATGGAAGTTATAAAGCCGGGTCAGCACGGTTCTACCTACGGTGGAAATCCACTTGCCTGCAAAGTAGCTATGGCTGCTCTGGAAGTGGTTAAGGATGAAAACCTTGCTGAAAATGCTCAAAAATTGGGTGAGCTATTTCGTGCTGAAATGCAAAACATCGTGGATGAAACGGAACTTTTTGTTCAAGTTCGAGGTCGTGGCCTACTTAATGCGGTTATTATAAATGATACGCCGGATAGCGAAACCGCCTGGAAATTTTGCGTTGCTTTGAAGGATAACGGTCTACTTGCCAAACCCACACACGGTAATATCATCCGTTTTGCGCCTCCCCTTGTAATAACTGAGGAGCAATTAATGGATTGCGTATCCATCATCAAGAAAACAGTACAGCATTTTGAGAGTTAATCTAATCAGGCAATTAAAAAACCTGAACTCAACGCATAGTTTCGGATGTGAATTTTTCCTCAAAAAAGCGATTTTTTAACCTAACTGACGCGGCTAATTCTGCGCTAAAGAGCACCCTAAAAAGTGCGTTTCCAACTTTAGTGAAGTTAAACGCTATTGAGGCAATTCAAGGTATTTGGTAGATTTATTGAAAGACATAATTACATATATAAGGAGTTAGAGATGCAAAATAAAACAGATATTAGTCCCGATAACGTACGTTCCGTTTTGAGCAAACACATGCTTACCGATGGCTATGACATGGTGCTTGACCTGGAAAAAAGTGAGGGGGCTTATTTGTACGATTCAACTACAAATAAGCGATATCTTGATTTCTTTACATTCTTTGCATCCAATCCATTAGGAATGAATCATCCAAAGTTAGCTAAGGATGATGACTTTTTGGCTAAATTGGGACGTGTTGCCGTAAACAAGCCTTCTAATTCTGATATTTACACCCGCGACATGGCGGAATTCATGACGGCTTTTGATCGCGTTGGTATTCCAGATTACATGCCCTACTCCTTCTTTATTTCGGGAGGAGCGCTTGCGGTAGAAAATGCCATGAAAGTAGCTTTTGACTGGAAAGTTCAAAAGAATTTTGAAAAAGGATATCGCCAGGAAAAAGGTCATAAAGTACTGCATTTCGAAAAAGCTTTTCATGGACGCACGGGCTACACTCTGTCTGTCACCAATACGGTTCCCAACAAAGTAAAATACTTTCCTAAATTTGATTGGCCCCGGGTTATAAGTCCTGCTATGACTTATCCTGCGACCAAAGAAAACATAGATGCTACGGCAATGCGGGAAAAGCTGGCTATTGCTCAGGCTGAACAATATTTCGAGCTGTATAAAGATGATATCGCATGCATCCTCATAGAACCTATTCAGGGTGAAGGCGGAGACCGACATTTCCGGCTTGAATTCCATCAGGCGCTGCGCGATTTGGCTGATAAGCACGAAGCTCTTCTGATTTATGATGAAGTACAAACTGGCGTGGGAATGACTGGGAAATTCTGGGCACATGAGCATTATGTGAAACCTGATATTCTGGCTTTTGGTAAAAAAGCTCAGGTTTGCGGAATTTTAGCCAGCACGCGAGTGGATGATGTAAAAACAAACTGCTTCCATGTCTCTTCGCGTATCAACTCAACCTGGGGAGGAAACTTAGTAGATATGGTTCGCTTTGGCAGAATCCTGAGTGTGATAGAGGAAGATAATCTGGTTGAAAATGCGGCAAAAGTAGGGGATTACTTACAAAAACAACTTGTAGCCTTTTCTGATAAGCATGAGCATTTCTCCAATCCACGAGGTAAGGGGCTGTTCTGCGCCATCGACCTTCCTAACGGTCAGGCTCGCGATACCGTTATCAACGAGTGTATGGCTAATGGATTGATGATCCTTTCTTGTGGGCCCAATACCGTGCGTTTCCGTCCACCGCTAACCATCACTCAAGACCAAATAGATGAAGGCTTGGATATTCTGGAAAAAGCATACAAAACCATGCTTGATTCAGGTTCAGCTATCGAATGATTTTAACCGGCTCATGCCATTTAAAAATTCTGG
>JBDNFJ010000235.1:0-5281 GCA_041689895.1 Gracilimonas sp.
GATGCGGATCAAGGAAATGCCGTCATCGATATTTCGGAGAAAGAAGAATTTGAATTTCAGCCCTACGACAAAATTGGCAGTATCCGAGAAGACGCCACGCTGTTGGATTATCATATTGATAAGATTCTCGCCCTTCCGTACATCCATGCAGATGAGATTGCAGACAAGAACTTTTCCGTGGCAGTAGATGCCGTCAATGGAGCCGGTTCGCATGCTATTCCACATTTGCTGGAGAAACTGGGAGTTAAAACGGTTCATAAAATACATTGCACCCCCAATGGAATATTCCCTCATAATCCCGAACCAATTCCAGCACACCTTACTGAAATTTGTGAGTTGGTAAAAGAAAGCAAAGCAGACCTCGGTTTTGTTACCGACCCTGATGCCGACCGACTGGCTCTGGTGGACGACAAAGGAACCCTTTTTGGAGAAGAATACACCCAAGCCGCCGCCTTCGATTTTATACTTTCTAAAAATCCAGGCCCCTGCGCCACCAACCTATCTTCCTCTCGGGTAAATGATGATGTTGCTCGCAAGTACGATCAAACCTGCCATCGTTCAGCCGTGGGAGAAATCAATGTGGTGAAGGTAATGCAAGAGCATGGCGCGGTGATTGGTGGAGAAGGAAACGGTGGCGTGATTTCACCGGATTTGCATTATGGTCGCGATGCTTTAATTGGCATTGCCATCACCCTACAATTATTGGCTGAGAAAGGTCTTTCTTCTTCAGAATACCGGAATAGTCTTCCCGATTATTACATGAGCAAGAATAAAATTCAGCTGGATGAGCTGGGCAAAGACGCCGACGAGGTACTTGAAATGGTTAAAAAGCATTTTTCCAGCCTCAAGCCAAACACTATTGATGGTGTGAGAATTGATTTTGCTGAAGGCTGGGTACATCTGCGTAAATCAAATACAGAGCCCATTATCCGTATTTATTCGGAGGGAAGGTCCCCGGAAGCCGCTACGGCTTTTGCTGATAAAATCAATGATCTGCTAAAATAAGAGAAAGCCCTTCCTTTTTTAAACGAAGGGCTTCAATCTATATATTATTTACCCTTTCTACACGTTTTGGAATGGACGGAAAAGCGGTTATACATACGTTTTCTGCCAATTATTCCTTATTTTTAATTTGTGAAGGACGTATAAGACCTTCCTTTAATTTTCTTCAAAAATACACCCATGAATAAGCTTCTGACCTTTCTGGTATCACTGCTCCTATTTAATATGGCATGCGCACAAAAAGAGACTCAAAATCAGCTCTCTGATGATATTGTATATACGCAACAGGACGTGGATATTTTTTCTGATATCATTCAAAAATTTGAGCCCAAAAAAGGAGAACCTATTCACGTACTGATTCCTGAAATTGGGCGATATTTTTTGGGGGATGAATATGTGGCGCACGCGCTGGAAGTCACCGACAAAGAAAAGCTGGTGGTTAATCTTCGGGATTTGGATTGCACTACCTATGCGGAAAATCTGTTGGCTATCGCCCGTACGTTAAAATCGGATAAAGCAACTTTTGAGCAGTACACCAAAGAGCTCGAAAAAATTCGCTATCGCAATGGCAAACGAGGAGATTATCCCACACGTCTGCATTATTTCAGCGATTGGATTTACAACAACGCCGCAAATAACTTGGTAACTACCCCGGCCGACAGCTTTGGATCCCCTTTAGTTATTCGTGTTGATTTTATGTCCACGCACCCCGACAGTTATAAGCATTTAAAAGGAAACCAAGCATTCGTTTCTATTGTTGCCCAACAAGAGAAAGAGATTTCCGACCGAAATTATTTCTATATCCCAAAAGAACAGATTCAAGAAAAAATGAGTTTACTTAGAGAAGGCGATATCGTCGGGCTTACTACAAGTATTGATGGATTGGATGTAGCGCACGTCGGAATCTTGGTGAAGGTAGATGGCGAAATGCATTTGATGCACGCCTCTCAATCTAACTTGAAGGTGGAAGTTTCGGACGAACCTTTAGCCGCTTTCTTAAAACCAAATTCAACCAATACCGGAATTATGATCGCTCGTCCGGTTGATAATATTAATTAAAAGATACGACTATGCTAACTTGGAACGACCTTAAGAATCTCGCTAAAAATGGAAACCTTGAACCTGATCGCCGCGTGGAGAAATCGGATCAGGAATGGAAGAAAGAACTTACGGATGAGCAATATTCCATCACGCGATTAAAAGGAACCGAACGTCCGGGCTCCAGTGATATGTGCCATCATTTTGAGGCTGGTTTATATGCGTGTGCTTGCTGTGGAACCGAGCTTTTTAACGGGAACGAGAAGTTTGAAAGCACTACCGGCTGGCCTTCCTTCACGCAACCGGTAAAAGAAAACGCCGTGAAATACGAAATGGATTCCACACTCGGCATGGTGCGAATCGAAGCGTTATGCAATGTGTGTGATGCACATCTGGGGCACGCTTTCCCCGATGGACCGGCACCCAGCGGATTGCGTTACTGCATGAATGCCGCCAGCCTTCAAAAAGTGAGCGAGACAACTGAAGCCTAATTCGCTTAGTGCTTCTTCAGCTTGGGCAAATAGTTTTTCGGAAGCATTTTGCAAACCGGAGTATATCTCCATACTCCTTTTTCTTCCACATATTGAGGCGTACGAAAAATTCCGTTCTTGCTGAACTCAATGCTGGGAATACTCAGGCTTATCCATGAGGTTTGATAGGGATACAAATCCAGCCCCATAATACCGTTGGGATCGTCTATCTCTTTATTCACGTATTCGACCCGAAGCTCGCCGTTTAGCTTTAGCACGGTGTTGCCATTGAGTTCGGAATAAAACAGATCGTACTTCTCCACTTCAATATCGCTTACGCTGGAAGAAGAATACGCCATAGCCGTGCTGCTACTTACAAACTGTCCGGAGTACATGCGATAGCCAAAATATAGCGGAGGTTTATCGCTGGCCATAGCAATCAAAAAATGCCGCAAGGAGCCTTGGAAATAGTGGAGACGATTTTTCTCCCATTCCTGTGCTTGTTCCGGCGTTTTTGGCGAAAGTTCTTCAAAAAAATAATGAGCATCTTTGTTAAGACCTAAAATTTCGCTGTACTGTTTGGTTACCAATTCATCCAAATCCACGGTGATTTTATATCCCAAATCGTAATTCATCACATAGAGCTGAAGCGGCCCTTTTACCCACATCATTCCCTCCTCCGTATCTTTAAATTTGACATCCTCAGGATTCAGAAGCTCACAATTCAAATCATCATTTATATAATAATCGAAAAAGGCATCAATTTGTTTGCGGGATGCACTTTTATCTGCCATTATTTTCTCTTTTGGGGAGATGTGATTGCTCTCTTGTTCCGCATCCCCATTATTTTCATAACTTCCCATAGCGCGCTTTGTCTCCAATAAAAAATCATACGTTGTTGCGCTTTCAAAATCTACTTTACGATAGATACTGCTGTATCCATCCGCATTGGCGTATAACTCATAATATCCTTTTGGAACCCGGAGATTATACCGACCATTTTCATCTGTTTTGTCGTAAATAGTAGTGCCCGAAACCCAAACTTCAGCATAGGGAATAGCGTCTTTAGAATCCTGCTCCAGCACCTGTCCCGATAGTTTATAAGAACGCACCGTAGCCGTTTCTACAATTACCTTTTTAGCATTTGAGCAGGAGATGAGGGTTAGTAATGAGATGAAAACTAAAAATAGCCCGGAACGAGATAATGACATACTTAAATAAAATGAATTTCTCTTCTGATGTATTGATGTATAATAGTTTAATAGCGCGGTTGCGAGGTCGAATACACAAACTAAAGCTCCCAAAGCATGTGACTAAAATATAAGCGCTTGAATCTATACTAATTTAGCACTTCTGTAGCTTCTATTTTAAGCGTTTTTCAACATTTTATAATTCAATAAATAGACCTTGGTTGGGCTCACCACGGATTCTCAAGATCCTCTTTAGAATAGGTATGCTCTCTGAAATTGAACATGCTGCCTTTGGTGTCTTTCAATAATAGGGGATCGTTTCCAACCCATCGAAACACACACGCAATGGGGGTTACTACAAGGTAATACACAATGGATAATAGCACGCGAGAGTTGAACCATCCCAAGCCTTCCGCAAGCTTATACCATCCCCAAACTATCCAATTGCCGACGGGCGGAATAGCAAGACTGATGACTCCAACTAAAAGAGCGACATACGCAACGGTTTCAACCTGAAAAAGAGCGGCTAAAACCAGCAATCCCGTCACAATAATAAGCTGTGTTTTTGAGGTGGCAGCATCCTGCTTAATGAATTGTATGGAGCGAGATTCCATCATATCAAAACAGCGTATAGATGAAGGGGGCAATGGAGGAACCGCCGCCAATCACAATTAAGAAGCCCAACAGCAGCAGCACGATAATAACAGGCGCCAGCCAAAACTTTTTGCGTTGCTTCATAAATTTCCAAAGATCTCTGAGTGTTTCCATAATTTAATCTGCCTTAATCTTTTTCAACGTTCCGTTTCTTCGTCCAATTGGGCTGCGCTTTCTTATCGAAAACATAATCACCCAGCACCAGATAATCCATTTCTGTATTCATAAAACATTGATACGCATCCTCCGGCGTGCATACAATCGGCTCACCCCGTACATTAAAACTGGTATTTACAAGCATTCCAACGCCTGTTTGCTTTTTGAAAGCGGATAGCAATTTCCAATATCTGGGGTTTGTTTGTTGGTGAACCGTTTGAATTCGAGATGAATAATCTATGTGAGTGATGGCCGGGAATATGGATCGCTGATGCGCCAGTTTTTTCCGTAACGGCATTTGATGATAACCTTCAGGTAATGTCTTTCGATGTTCCTCTTTCACCAATTGCACCAAAAGCATGTAGGGTGAATCTGATCGCATCTCGAAATACTGATCGGCATCTTCAGCTAATACAGAGGGTGCGAAAGGCCGAAACGATTCCCGATATTTTATTTTTAGATTCAGTTTTTTCTGCATCTCCGGATTTCGGGGATCTCCTAAAATACTCCTTCCGCCTAAAGCCCGAGGCCCAAATTCCATCCTTCCCTGAAACCACCCAATTACCTTTCCCCCATCCAGCCATTGCGCTACTTTTGGATACAGCTCCGATTCATCCAGTTTTTGATATACTGACTTGTAGGGTTTTAACTGCTGCAGTATTTCAAATTCGTGAAATTCGGGTCCCAGATAGGCGCCTTTCATAGAATCAGGTTCTTGTGGAACACGGTCTTGTTTATAATAAATGTGATGCGCCGCTAATGCCGCGCCTA
>JBDNFJ010000236.1:0-10084 GCA_041689895.1 Gracilimonas sp.
AGTGTTTCTTCTTTTGATAATGTTTCAGATTTCTTAATCCCTAATTTTCCGGCCAAGGCATCGTACACTTTCATCCCAACGCCATAAAATGGCCCATTCCACCATTCATAACTCGGCACAATAAAAGACTGATGGCTCACCAGATGGGGCGCGTTTTGGATAAGTAATCCGCGTTCGTGTAGGGCTTCAATAACCAACGAAACATCTCCTTGTTGCAGATATCGAACACCACCGTGCACCAATTTTGTGCTTCGGCTGGAAGTTCCTTTTGCAAAGTCATGCATTTCCAGTAATAGGGTTTTATATCCACGCGAAGCCGCATCTACACCCACTCCCAGGCCGGTTGCCCCACCACCAATTACCACTACATCCCAGTAATCGTTATAATCTTTAACGTGATTTTTGAATGCTATTCTATTCATATCCTCTTTTTTTGATTTGAAGGTTTTGAAAGTTTAAGATCAACACTTGAGCAACCGATCAGTTTTGCAAAACCTTTGATGGATGAATTCCTTGTCTTTCCATTTCAGGGATAATATGTTTTCATAAAATGCTTTAAGCAAATCAACTTTCATTTTTGAATCTGCATAATGTACCTCAATGAACGGCTATCATTTTAAGGAAGTTCAGGAAACCTCCCATAACAGAATCCGGTAATACACAGCTTTTTTAATCAATTAAATTGATTAATTATAATTGGACTTCAGGAAATCCCCAAATTTTCAGAACCACCTGTAACATTCTCAAAAATAGCTAACTATTGCCGCATGCTTAAATTTATTCCTCTATTCCTTTTTCTCTTTTCCACTATGAACATTAGCGCACAAGATTTAAAGCTCCCTCTTTTATTTAGCGATCATATGGTTTTGCAGCGAAATAATGATATCCGAATTTGGGGGTGGTCAACGCCAAGGACCAATATCACGGTTTCTTTACATGCTGATTCTCGTACAACTACAGCTAATAAAAATGGTCGTTGGGAGACGTTTCTTCCTGCTCAAAAAGCCGGAGGACCCTATGTTATGGAGGTCTCATCCGGTCAAGGAACCCTTTCTCTAAAGGATGTTTACATTGGAGATGTTTGGCTTGCAGGAGGGCAATCAAATATGGAATGGAAGCTAAACTGGGTGGTAGATAATTGGGAAGACGAAGTGGCTGAAAGTGGAAATCATCCGGAGATACGCTTTTTTGAAGTTCCCCAAACCACAGCATTCCAACCTCAAGAACATGTACCTGGCGGGGCATGGAAATTAGCTAATCCTCAAAATACAGGTAATTTCTCGGCGGTGGCTTGGTATTTTGCAAAGCTGAACCATCGCGAACAAAACGTTCCGGTGGGTATTATTGAAAGTAATTGGGGCGGCACTCCGGCCGAGGCGTGGACTCCCGCTAAACGACTTCTTGAGGTGGATGGATATCAGGAAGAGGCACAGAAAGTATTGGATCCAGCGATAGATTGGTCCGAGGAATTTGCTGAAAATGATGTGCTTACGAAACAAAAATGGGAGCTCGTTGGCAGTCCAAAATTAGGGGTAGATGCCGGTGTACAAAAACCAGATTATGATGACTCGGGATGGCAAACCGTATCTATTCCAACCGTTCAGCCCTTATCTGATGTTGTTTGGCTTCGGCGATCTTTTACTGTTGCCGATGCTGCTATTGATTCTATTTCTCTTTTTACGGGAGATGTTGTTCAGGAATCTTACTTTTATATCAATGGAGAGCAAGTGGGTGAGAAATCTTGGCAACAGCATTTCGCTAATTTTCAGATTGACCCAGAGCTCCTAAAAAAGGGAGAAAATGTGATTGCTCTCCGTGCCGTGAATTCTTGGGATAATAAAGTGATAGTTGGGGGAGAAAATAATATCCATTTAATGGTGAATGACCACGAAATAGATCTTACCGGAAAGTGGAAATACTCCAATGAGGTAGAACCAAAAATGCCCACTGTTACCCGTTATGAAAATGCCCCGGGTTTTCTTTATAACGGAATGATTCATCCGTTGGCCGGCTATTCTATGAAGGGTGTAATCTGGTATCAAGGTGAAAATAATGTAGGAGCTCCTCAATACTATAATGAATTATTTGAAGCCCTGATTGAAGAGTGGAGGATAAGCTGGGATCAGGAAGAGTTCCCATTTCTATTTGTTCAGCTTGCCAATTATATGCCAAAACAAGAACAGCCAACGGATAGCGATTGGGCACGGTTGCGGGAAGCTCAAGCAGAAGCTCTCAGCTTAACTAACACCGGTATGGCTACGGCTATCGATATTGGTGTGGCCGATGACATTCACCCCAGAAACAAAGAGGATGTAGGAAAGCGGCTTTGGCTTGCGGCTCAACATGTAGCGTTTGGAGAAAACCTGACCTATTCCGGACCAACTTACGCCGGTCATGTAGTGGAGGGAAATACCCTGCGGCTTGCTTTCAATCACACAGGTAACAGACTAACCATTGCGGCAAAAGAGAAACTCTTTGGTTTTGCTATCGCCGGCGCAGATAAGAAATTTTATTGGGCTGATGGAGTGAAACTGGAAGATAATCAGCTGGTTATTTGGTCGGATTTAGTTAAACATCCGGTGGCGGTTCGATATGGCTGGGCTGATAATCCTGATCTCTCTCTTTATAATAAAGAAGGGCTCCCTGCCATTCCTTTTAGAACCGACGATTGGTAATCAAGCCACTTTTTTATTTTCTATACAGGAAAAGCTTTAAGCTTTAATAAAATCACTGCTCTTTCGGAGCCTTTTCAGATGCAATTGGGTTCATCACCGCGTGATAAGAAGCTCTTCCTATTCTAAGAATTTCATCCCCATGGTGAAAATCTGAAACGCCACAGATATTTCGTGGTATTTCAATCACCTTATCGGGTTTATACATTTCAATCATCAGCTCTGTGAGGCGATCTTGGATAAAGCAAAAGCTGCTATCCATCAGGCCAATCAACGAAAACGATTCTTCTTCCTCCGGCTTCTCCTTTCGCTTTATTTTTTCTTGCACTACCTGAGGGAGCAGGTTTTCAAACCAATGCGTAGGCTCCTTTTTATCTGTAAGCGTTTCATTATCAACCTTTGGCAACGAGGGTCCATTTAAGTTCACGGCAACAATGATGGCATCGTCCTTTTTATGAACCAGATTTATAGGAAGAGGGTTTAGCACCCCTCCATCTACCAAAATGCGATCATTATCTACTACAGGCACAAAAAAACCGGGTATAGAAACTGATGCACGGAGCGCTTTATATAAAGGTCCTGAAGTGAAATGTACTTCTTTGTTATGTTTCATATCGGTGGCAACAGCCGTAAAGGGAATTCTAAAATCTTCGATTTTGAACTTGCCCGTCACCTCCAGATGTTTAGCAAACAATTTTTCTCCTTTCACAAATCCGTGTCGCGTAAAAGTGAAATCTAACAAATCAAATACGTCTCTTCGGGAAAGGTTGATGAGCCAGCTTTTATATTCTTCCAGCTGACCGGCCGCATAAATTCCACCTACTACGGCCCCCATCGAGCAGCCGATTACCTCGATAATCTCGTACCCTTCTTTTTCCAGTTCTTCTATTACCGCGATATGCGCAATGCCACGAGCACCGCCACTGCCTAAAACTAAATGTACTTTCGGTTTACTCACTTTTTTATTGAAGCTATAATTCGTTCTTTTCCTTTTTCGGTAAGCTCATTCTGATAGAAACGTAGAAATATTTTTCCGGTCACTTCCTTTTGGAACAAATTGGGCTCATTCTCTTGTATTCTGTTCCTTATCATATAATAAATGGTGCCAACATCTCTGCTCCCCTCATCCATCGCTCTTCCAGCGTTTTTGAATAAATGATCTGTCTTTGAATATCAATTATATATTGAGACGTATCTTTCATTTCTAATATTTTCAATGCATTGCAAATTCATTCAAGGAGCCACTCTGAATAATTTTTCACATCAAATTAACGAAATTATCCCGTCTTTTACATCCGTCAAGCTTTCTACATTTTTAAATTTACCCGCCGAAGCTCCCAACACAAATAAGGGGACATTATTTCGAGTATGTGTTTTTGTGGAAAGGTCTTCTAAGTTTCCATGATCGCTGCTAATAACTATGGTATCGCTACTTTTTTTGTGATTTATGATGTACAGTAAAAATTCATCCAAGGGTTCTAATGCTCGCTTTGCCTTCTCTAAGCTTTGGCTGTGTCCGGCTTTGTCGGTTAAATAATATTCATATAAAACCAAGTCATAATCGGGAACCACATTCAACAATCGCTTTGCGGCATCTGTAGGTGTTATTTTTGGGATATTGATATCCAGTTTTTCTCGCCAGGCATTTTGCACAATTTCTGCCGTTAACGCCGTTTCCTTTAAAATATCTTCAGTAGAATTCAGTCTAAGCCCGGCACTTTGAGTCATCAATGTGGTGCAGCTCCAGCGGTTTCGTTTTTGGGCATGCTTAAAAAAAATGGAAGGATATGCATTTATGAAATAAGGTTTCTTTCCCAATTCTATGGCTTTATTAAATATACTTTCTGTTTTTAGAAAGGGCTTTATACCAGAATGAGGAAATGGCCCAAAGTGCTTTCCAATTTCTTTAGCGGCATTTATCCCCGTAAACAAAGTAGTTTGACCGGTTCCACTTTGTGGCAATCCCTCCACTCCCAAATTGGCATCAATGGGCTTAAATAGATGCTGTTGTTTTAGGATAGGCTCTGCATTTCTGTAAAAATGTTCTCCTGAAAGAATCTTAAAAGACTCATAATTATTTTTTATAAACGGATTTTGATCAGCCTTTTCGCCAAGTCCCACACCATCAATAAAAATAAAAATAATCGCCACTTATTTCTCCAATATGATGGTTACCGGACCATCATTCTCCAGTTTAACATTCATGGTTGCCCCAAATTCACCCGATTGGATATTCAAATTAGTATGCATCTCAAACCACTTAATCATTTTGTTATATAGAGGCTCTGCCTTTTCAGGACGTGCAGCATCCATAAAACTGGGACGCGTTCCATTATTCGCATTAGCATATAAAGTAAATTGAGATACTAATAAAATTCCTCCACCTATATCTTGAACCGAGTGATTCATTTTACCATCTTCGTCCTCAAAAATGCGAAGCTTTGCAATCTTGTTACAAAGCCATTCCATTTGGGCTTCGTTATCGTCTTGATGAATACCAATCAAAACCAATAAACCTTTATTTATGGCTCCCGAAATTTCATGATCAATTATTACAGAAGAAGATTTCACGCGCTGAACTACTACTTTCATACCAGGTGTATATGTGGATTACTATGTGGATTACTCACTAACAAAAGTTGGATAACTAAAATGCCTCAAAGTTGTACACAAGTTTCCACATTCTTTAGCGGTAATCAACATTCAAAAAGAATAACTTTTAGTGTTGATGATGAAATACCACCTATTATGTATGGAATATATCTGTTTGTTAATAACTTTATTTTATTCATTTAAGTAACTGATTTTAATGCCTAAGTAATTAACAAAACTATACACATTTTTTTAATTCTTAAAAGTAGCGTATTGAAAATAAAGTTATCCACTTATCCACAGTCTCTATTACTACTACAAATTATATAAATCTCATTCTTATTGTATTCTGGTGTGGAAAAGAATGGGAAAAAGATCCCAAAACACTCTCCTAAAGATTTTATATTTGATAAGAAATTCTAAGGCAGTTTTTAAGATTTTGAACACGTCTTTTATTGAAAGTGAATTTCTGATCAAGTACTTTTGATCCTCTAACTTTCTACAATCCCTGATATTCAACAAACCCATGGCCAACAAGAAACAATTTACCTATAAAGATTCCGGAGTAGATATCAAGGCCGGAGAAGAGATGGTAGAATCTATCAAAGGAGTAGTGAAAGATACGCACGGGCCGGAAGTATTATCCAACATTGGGGGCTTTGGCGGATTCTTTCGTCCCAATTTAGATGGTTTCGATAAACCGGTATTTGTCAGCTCGGTAGATGGAGTAGGAACCAAACTATTGGTAGCTTTTAAGGCTGGAAAGTATGATACCGTTGGCCAAGATTTAGTAAATCATTGTGTGAATGACATTGCCGTTTGTGGTGCTAAACCACTTTTTTTTCTGGATTATTTTTCTACCGGAAAACTGGAACAGAACGTTGGCGTTGATGTGGTAAAAGGATTTGCCCAAGCTTGCAAGCAAAATGGAGTTGCTTTAATTGGAGGCGAAACCGCCGAAATGCCAGATATTTATTCTAAGGGAGAATTCGATCTGGCCGGAACCATTGTGGGAATTGTGGATGAAGACCAAGTGATAAACGGTTCAGATATTCAAAAAGGAGATGTGCTTTTAGGATTCAAAAGTTCGGGATTACATACCAACGGATATTCATTAGCTCGCAAGGTTTTGTTTAGCAAATATCAGGTTGGGGATTATGTGAAAGAACTGGAAAATACGATAGGAGATGAGTTGCTGAAAGTTCATCGTTCGTATCTTTCCTTAATTACAGAACTCAAAGTTTTGGATGGTGTACATGGCTTTTCTCATATTACCGGTGGCGGAATTGTGGGTAACACTAAGCGTATTTTACCTGAAGGACTTAAGCTTGAAATCGACTGGAATGCTTGGGAACGTCCGCCCATATACAAGCTCATTCAAGAAATTGGAAACGTGCCTGAAGAAGATATGCGAGCTACTTTCAATTTGGGCATTGGGCTGATTATGGTGGTTTCAAAAACCGCTGTGGATTCTGTAAAAACCAAAGCTACTGAGTTAGGCGAAGAAGTTATAAACCTTGGTTCCATCCAATAAAAAACCCCTAAACTTTTAGTAAAGGGGTTTTCATAAACAACTTACAGCTATTGAATGAGCTTACTTTCTCATAATAGGAAGTGAAATTTGGCTTGGGTATTTCTTTGAATGATGGATAGAATTTGTAGCCGTTACGCTTTCTACCTCATCATAATTATTACCGCCGGTATTTAGGTTTCTATCAAAACGAGGAAAGTTAGAGCTGGTTATCTCAACTCTTATGCTATGACCTTTTTTGAAGAAGTTACTGGTCGACATCGGACTTAAATTCACTTCATACACCTTTCCTTTTTTCATAAACACCTCTTTCTCATATCCTTCTCGATAGCGAACTCGCTGAATGGTTTCATCTAAGTTATAAGCCGTTCCATCAGGATAAACATCAATCAGTTTTATAGTGAGATCGGTGTCTTTCACATCCGAAGAGAGATAAAGTTTAGATTCAATAAATCCACTTACTTCGATTCCTTCTTCCAGCGGCTCAGAGGTATAAACTAAGATATCTTTCCGCAGCTCCATTTTTTGCTGATCCATTGCTCCTCCTTTAATGGCATTTCCCGTACAGCAAACATTACCGCCATAAGAGGGAACAGGATCCATTGGATCGTATGTAAAAGTATCGGGATGATCTTTTTTAGGCATGTTATTAGATAACGAACCATTTCCTAATCTGGAATTGGCCTTTCCGTTACTGCTAAGATAAAATGGTGTCATTTCAACATTTTTTGGAGGCCATTGGTCAGCGGTTTGCCACTCGTTGGTTCCCATGGTGTAATAGCGAACTCGGGGTAATTCTTTGGTAATATTGTTTTGTTCACCTTTTAACCAATAATCAAACCAATCGTAAATCATTTCGCTATAATTCAGCGTTGCATCGCCTACGTTGCGTTCGCCTACCATGGTGTTTTCGGTTGCTCGCGTATATCCACAATGTAAAGTAGGGGCAATTACTAAATACTGATTGTCTCTTACTTCGGGATCAGAAGCATTTTCTCTAACGTAATTAAACAAAGCTAAATTTGGTCCGGTAGAAACATCATACCAGGATACAAACCAAAAACTGGGTACGCCAAAATCCATATCGTCATTAAATAAACCGCCTTCATACCATTCTGGATCGTTAGGTTTACGAGTAATCATTTCCTCATAAATACCTTTTGGGCCATTCACATTTTTTATAATGTCTTGAACGGGAAGATGTTTTAGTGCTTTCGACCAATCTACACGAGGATATTCGGGAGCCATGTCGTAAAAGCGCTGAAGCCGAAGCAGATCTTCTTGTGAAATTCCTTTAGGCAAACGAGGGGCCAAAGGATCTTGCTGAGTAGAATACAACCATGAGGTGAAGAGCATTTGTCCGGCCCCACCTCTATACCAGTTTCCTTGTTCGAAGAACTTACCAATTCTTCCAACACCGGCTCCAAATCCTTGTGGAACCATTGCAGCATGCGCAGGATGATTCATAGCCGCAACGCCCATTTCCCACTCAGCTGTTGAAGAACAACCTATGGTTCCAACTTTACCATTACTCCAGTTCTGATTTTCCATCCAAGTAAAAGCATCGTAGCCATCCGTTACCGGAGTACCCAGAATATCCCATTCGCCCTCTGAGAAAAAGCGCCCTCGTTCATTTTGAACTACATATGCATAGCCTCTTTTAACGGCATCATAAGCACTATTTAGGGTACGGGTTGAAAGTTTTCCATTCCTATAAGTATTAAAATTATACGGTGTTCGTGAAAATATAATGGGAACCGGTTTGTTGGTTTTTGGACGATAGATATCGGTAGCTAAGCGCGTACCATCGCCCATGGGCATCATCACTTTTTGATTTACGATGGCTATTTCATTCAGCTTTTCAAGAATGGCATCATCTTGAGCAAAAGCTTGGGTTGAAGATAAGAGCGTGAAAACTACAAGGAGAGCAGAATAAAGTATCTTTTTCATAAGAGAAGGGTTAGTTAACGGTACAAAGCGAAAGTACCTTTTTTGAATCAATAATGTATGGCTGAAACAATCCTTTACATATTCTGAAGGATATGCAAACCATTCACAGGTTTTTTGAAGCGGTTTGTATTTGTTCGTGCAGTGTGCTTTAGTACAATCCATGGCTTTTCAAAACCTTCCTGCTGATAAAGACATCTTGCAACCCTATCTTAAAGATCAATTTTAAACGAGATCAAATAGCACATATATGATCAATCGCTTCCGGGCATTTGTACGTGCCAATCAGCATTACCTACCGGTGTTCTTTTTTGCAAGTGGTTTTTTATGGGATTCACTCACTTTAGGTAGAATTGATCGGCTGTATGATCAGGTTATTTTGTGCTCTTATCTCACGCTGTTGAGTATCAGCTTATATCTTTATAATTGTACGCCGGATGAGCGTTGGGAACATACGTTTTTAGAAAAGTATCAGGACTATTTTCCCCTGGCTATTCAGTTTTTTTTAGGAGGATTAAGTAGCGCGTACGTAATCTATTTTTCCCGAAGCGTATCTCTATCAAAAACACTTATTTTTTTCATGATCTTGGTTATTTTACTGTTTGCAAATGAGTTGCTTAAAAAAAGAATCTCCAATAAGTACTTACAGTTTGGTGCTTACTTTTTTGTGAATTTTACCTTCTTTACTTTTTTCATTCCCACTATACTTGGCACAATGAATAAATTCATTTTTATGCTATCGGGATGTATTAGCTTGGGCATTACATTAGGGTTGATTATTTATAATGCAAGCCCTACCACGCGTAACGAAGTTCATTTAGGTAAAATATTGGGTCTTATTTTTGGAATATATATTCTGATTAACAGTTTCTACTTTATGAATTTGATTCCTCCTGTACCGCTCGCGTTAGATGAAGGTTTGGTAGCACATAATGTTGAAAAAATGGAAGATCGGTATGTGGTTACCTACGAGCGAGATCCATGGTATGCATTTTGGAATGAAAATAGGCACACCTACGAATATCAGCCCGGCACAGATGTTTATATATTTACTTCTATTTTTGCTCCATCCGATTTTAAAAAAGATGTGCTCCATCGCTGGAAATGGTTTAGTCCTTTCAGCCAGAAATGGGAAGTAATAGATGAGATTGGTTATGAAATAACCGGGGGAAGAGACAAAGGATATCGTGGTTATACCTACAAAAGTAACATGATGAAAGGTGAGTGGGAAGTAGATGTGGTAACCAAAGAGGGTTTGGTGTTGGGCATTATTAATTTTGAAATCGAAGTGGATTCAATCGCTAATCCACAGCGGCTAAAAAAGAGAGTGTTTTAGTATTAT
>JBDNFJ010000237.1:0-9064 GCA_041689895.1 Gracilimonas sp.
ACTCCATCCACATTCATATCAAACTTAAACACAAAAAGAAGGTTGAACGAGATGTTCAGCGCGTTCAGAAAGATGGTTATTATCATGGGATAGTTAGAATTTTGCATTCCCAGAAACCAGCCGTTTAGCCCAAATAATGCCAGCGTGGCGGGTGCAGCAAATATGCGAATGTGATAATAAAGCCGGGTGTATTCCTCCACCTCAGGTGTGGCATGAATCAAATATAGGGAAGCTTCGAGCAAGGGGTACTGTATAAGCAGGATAAAAAGGCTGCTAACGGTGGCTACCAGCAGTACTCTGAAAAGGATGATTCGGGTTTTACGTTCATTTTGGGCACCATAAGCCTGGGCGGTCATTCCGGTAGTTCCCATTCTCAAAAAACCAAATCCCCAGAAAATAAAATCAAAAATGATACTCCCTACGGCAATGGCTCCGAGATAGTACACATGCTCTAAATGCCCCACAACGGCTGTATCAACCGCTCCAAGCAGTGGAACCGACAGATTACTGATGATGTTGGGGATAGCAAGACGTAATATTTGTCGATTCAAATAATTAGTACATTTGGATTAGAATTTTTGGTTTAAAAATACAACCTCAGCAAAGAATTACGAATTCATTTTTTCAATAATCTATAAAGTTGCATATTTATGGGTGTGCGTGTATTTTCTTTCTCCGAATTTTTCTTGGGATAAAACTTAATTTCTTAACTTATTTGCTCTTCACATGGATATTGAATTGCGCAACAAAGTACTCACAATCGTATTTGGAATCATTATTATAGCACTTACTTTTTGGCTGTATGATTCTCTGGTAACTCCGTATCAAAAGGTTAAAGACCGGGAAGCTATGACGGAAAAAGCTCGCCACCGCCTGCTCGATACCAAAGATGCTTTAATACAGTATCAAACCCGGAAAAGTGTGTTTCCACCCACTGAAGGGGGACTCGACAGCTTGATACACTTCCTTAAAACCGACTCATTAATGATTGTGATGGGAGATTCTTTGTTTGGAAGAACCTTTGATTCCTTCAACCCTGATTCTCTGGTTTTCTCGCCACGCCCACCGCATCCTCGATTTGAATATACGCTGAATGATACACTGCGTCCTAAAATATACCTTCTCGAAGATCCGGGATCGGACGACACCATTGGTAGTCTTAGCCGAACCACTATGCGAAATGCCCCAAACTGGAATTAATGGATGTGGAGTCTGCAAATTTAGGTGTTTGTTTCTTTTCTGATCGCCTGTACTATTCGATTAATGACCCGAAAAATAACAAACATCTTTTTCGTATTGGCTCTTTTGATTTCAACTTTGACGTAATTGATGCTATTACGCGGCAGAAAGACGATCATTTCCCTCACATCCTTTCTACCTTCGACCGCTTCCGTACCCAGCACAATATAAAATCGGTTCGGGCACTTACTCATCCCGGCCACGAATGCTGGACCGTTTTCCCAAAAGTAGTGTACGATAACGCCGATGAGCGCGAAGATCATCTCGCTATTTTGATGAAAGGCGTAGAACGCGAATATATAGAGCCCACCTGGCACAGCGTGCATAACAACGAATATAAATTTCTGTGCGTACGTCGGCGCAATTTGATGGCCGGTTTTGATGAACTTACCACACAAGTAGCCACTACCGATTTTAGCAGTGATTTTGAAATGGCCCAAAAATGGTCGGCTTTTACTAAACCCGGCGGTTCTTTTTTGATGATCGGCTGCCACGAAAACGTGATTTCCATCACTTCATTTCTGTTAGGGAAATTTAGGGCTGCAACCTACCTCTCCTTCGATCAGGCCGAAGATTTACCGTATCACTGGCTACAGCACTCCGCCAATTCAAGCTGGATGCGGGGCATTCATGAAACCATCTATTTATTTGGGCACCAGTGCCATGAAGTTGAACAAGCCCTTCAGGGATTTTGGGACGATTCAGCCGAAATCACCAAGCTTAATTCCCTCGAAGCCATAGGAGTTGAAGCAGAAGAAGAGACCTACGGTTTTGATCTTGCTGCCGCTTTCCCCGCCATTCTGCTAAGCTTAGATTTCTAATTTGAAGGGTTAAATCCTTCGATTTTAATAGTAACTTATGGGAAGGTTTTGCAGATTCTGTGTGTTATTAAATCTCTGCACTTAACATCTAAAATTTAAAGATACTCTCAATAGTGAGAATAATTACCGGGAAATTAAAAGGTCGAAATTTCAATATTCCAAAAGGGCTGGATGTACGCCCCACCACCGATCGCACCAAAGAAAGCATTTTTAATCTGATTGAGGCGCGCGTTTTCATGGAAGGGACGATTATACTGGATCTATTTGCAGGTTCAGGAAATCTGGGTTTTGAAGCGATTTCGCGAGGCACAAAACACGTTACTTCCGTTGAACAAGATCCTCAAAATGTAAAGCTGATCGAAAAAACGGCAGAACAGTTTAACATCGATAAACAAATGCGTGTGGTTTGCGCTGATGTACAAAAATACCTGGATGGTTTGGCAACACCGCATCATTTTATTTTTTGTGATCCGCCGTACGATTATCCTCTTATGGACGAATTAGTTGAACAAGTGCTTTCCCAGAATTGGCTAACCGAGGAGGGCTGGTTTATGCTGGAGCACGATAAATACAAAAATTTCACCAATCACCCGCATTGTTCATTTTCCAAAGCGTATGGTCGAACCATTGTTAGCATTTTTGAAAAGCATCCGGTAGATTCAAAATAAATTCAGCTTATGAAAACAACCGCCTTATATCCCGGCTCTTTTGACCCCATCACCAATGGCCATCTCGACATTCTTGAACGGGCAACCAATCTTTTTAGTAAGGTGATTGTAACCGTAGCGGTTAACAATAAAAAGGAAGCTGTTTTTAGCGGAGATGAACGCGTGAAGCTCATCAAAGCCTGTATTAAAGACAAAGCCTGGGCTGAGAACGTGCAGGTAAATCAATTTACCGGACTTTTAGTAGATCACGCCCAAAAAATGAAGGCCGACACTTTAGTTCGAGGCGTTCGGCAGATTTCAGATTTCGAATATGAGTTCCGAATGGCGCTCACCAACAAGCGTTTGGCCCCCGAAGTTGATACGGTTTTCCTGATGCCCGACGAAGAATTTACTTTTATCTCAGCTTCTATTGTAAAAGAAGTAGCTTACTGGGATGGTGATTTAAGCTCATTTGTGCCCAAAATTGTAGCCGGAGCTTTAATAGAAAAATTTAAAGACCGGAAGTAGCTAATTCTGTACGCCTTTGCCCGCCTTATAATTGAGCTGAAATTTCTTTTAAACGTTAGCTAAAAGATGACAAAGGGATATCTCTAACGCTGTTTTTACTTATCTACAAAAGACTGAATTGCGCTACTTTTGTTGGCCGAAGCCTTTTATATTCCTACTCATTTGACACTCACTCTCACTGCTATTTTTTAACATTATGATTTCAACAAGAGCACAAAATCTACAACCCTCCGCAACACTTAAAGTAACAGGACGCGCTAAAGAGCTAAAACGACAAGGCAAATCTATCATTTCTCTAAGTGCGGGCGAACCGGATTTTAAAACACCCAAGCATATTTGTGATGCGGCTATACAAGCCATCGAAGATGGATTCCACGGATACACGATGAATCCCGGAACGCCGGAATTGCGAGAAGCCATTTGTGCCAAGCTAAAGCGGGATAACAATCTGGCGTATGATCCATCCCAAATAATTTGCTCAAATGGGGCTAAGCAATCGGTAGGTTTTAGCCTGCTGGCGTTAGTTGATCCCGGTGATGAAGTGATTATACCTGCTCCTTACTGGGTTTCCTATCCGGAGATGACACGCTTTGCAGAAGGAACTTCCGTCACCGTTCGCACGTCTTTTGAAAATAACTTCAAGCTGACTCCCAAGCAGCTCGAAGACGCGATTACCGATAAAACCAAAGCGCTTATTTTATGCTCCCCGTCCAATCCAACCGGATCCTTATATAGTGCAGATGAACTCAAAGGTTTGGCTGAAGTGTTGAGAAAACATCCGAATATTTATGTGATTTCGGATGAGATTTACGAATACATCGTGTTTGAGGGAGAACATGTGGGCATCTTAAATGTAGCGCCCGACCTGAAAGAGCGCGTGGTTTTAGTGAACGGATTTTCGAAAGGATTTGCGATGACGGGCTGGAGATTGGGATACTTGGCGGCTTCAAATGAAATTGTGAATGCCGTTTCTAAAATCCAAAGTCAGGAAACATCGGCCCCTTCTTCTATATCTCAAAAAGCAGGGGAAGCAGCCTATAAAGGGAACTTGGATGAGGTAAAACACATGCGCTCCGAGTTTAAAAAGCGCCGCGATTATTTAGTGACAGCCCTGAATGCTTTAGAAGGAGTAAGCTGCTTTACACCCGGCGGAGCATTTTACGTATTTCCGGATATTTCTCATTACATAGAAACTAAAAAGCCGGACGGTTCTGCCATTGAATCCTCCACCGATTTATGCCTTTATTTGCTGGATGAATTTGGCCTTGCGCTGGTTCCTGGCGATGCTTTTGGAGAACCAAACGGTATTCGTCTCAGCTATGCGGCTTCCATGGCTGATTTGAAAGAAGCAATGGACCGGCTTGAAAAAGGATTGGGAAGCCTGAGCTAAGATCTGCTTTGTTGAGTGGTTTGGGTTTATAGCAAAGCCTTTGACCAAGCACGACCTCAATTTGATCGATCATTAAAACCTACCCTCCGTTGGAAAGACACCGGAGGGTTTTCTTTGTTTGAAAAATAATTTTGTAAGGAATCTCTTTTTCATCGCTCTGACTATAAAAAATAAACCAGATTCAGAGCACCATGTCACACGAAGAATCCTTTTCGGTAGAGCATTTCCATCAGCGAAGCGTCAAAGATATGCAACCCGATGAACAGCCTCGGGAAAAACTCATGCGTTACGGTGCCGATTCCCTCTCCGATTCAGAGCTATTAGCCATTTTGATACGAACCGGAACTAAGAAACTAAACGTCATTGAAACGGCCAAAGCTTTGCTCAGTCAATTTGATGGTATCCATAATTTGGCGGGCAAAAACTGGCAGGCGTTGAAAGTAATTCCGGGCATAGCCCAAGTAAAAGCCATCACGCTGGAAGCAGCCTTTGAGCTGGCACGCCGCATTCAGGTAGCAGGCTTGGGGGAAGAGATACAAATCACTTCGCCGGAAGATGTAAATGCTTATTTCGCACCAAAACTTCGCCACCTAACCAACGAAGCCTTTTTGGTGGCCTACCTAAATAATTCAAAAGTTCTTGTCGGTTTCAACAAGATTAGCTCCGGAGGTAAAACAGCAACTATTGTAGATCCTGCTGAGGTGTTTAGGCAAGCTATTTTGAATGAAGCCAGCTCTATCATTCTCATCCACAATCATCCCTCGGGAAATAACAAAGCTTCCTCGGCCGATATCCAGCTAACCAAACGTCTCTCAGAATGTGGCAAACTCTTTAGTATTCCGGTGGATGATCATGTGATTGTGGCGGGCTACAAATATGTAAGCCTGAGAAATGAAGGGCATTTTAGATAGCCAAATCCGGAATTTAAACAGGAGATTTTGGCCTCCTTAATAGTCGTACTGCCATCGAATATCCACGCCTTCGCGACTATCATCGCCCTGAGTGATAATTAAATCCCAATTTTTATTAAGCATGTATTCCAGAATAAACAATGTTTTTGGATCGGATCCGCTAATCTCATTAATAATGGCGAAAAATGTCCGGCGGCTTAGGTACCATCCCGTTTTGATGGAAGTTCCGCTATTGGAACCGGACCGCGAGTTATCAATTTCAACCACATCAATACCCAATTCTTGGGTAGCCAGCGACTCAAATTGATCCAGAAGTACTCCAACTAATAAATTACTCGTAGACGAGCCTCCACCTCCACTCACCACCTGCTGCCACGAGTCCAGAGCATAGCACGGTTTATTGAATAAGGTGTAACAAATAATATCCTGTTGCTCCATTTGGGGTTCACTTTCAAATCGGAAAGTGGGATCATCAGCGCTTCCTTCAATGATGTAATAAAGGATAATAGGAGTGCCTTCCTTTTGGGTTGATTGCGGGATGTAGCTCGCTTTAATATATAAATCAGGCTCGCCAATAGGCCCACTAAAGGTGAAACGCCCATCTTCTAAAGTAAACTGCTTTCCAAGTGGACGCACGTATCCTTTCTCTCCGTTTAGTGTTCCAAAAAGCTGGAGGTCGCCCCCGGTTTGTTTTTGGGCATCCAGCTCTCCAGTAAGGGAAATATCGAGATCTAAATACCGACGGTTCCGGATTTTGAAATTTCGTTCGATCACAAAACGCATGTCCATGGCAAGCGAATCGTATGGACTGAAGGAGGAGATTTCCTCACTTTCCAGTTCTACATCTTCCACCGATTTATCACCGAAATCTTGTAGAAAAATAAATCCGTTTTTAATGGTTAAAACACCTGAAGCTTTAGGGTGAGGGGGGTCGCCGGTTATGGTACTGTTTAGGTCTATTGTGAGGTTGTAATCGGAGGTATTGGCCAAGCGAAAATGTGTTGCTTTAGCATTTATATTCAAGTTCTTTGGGGTGATTCCATCCAAATCTATAGTCCCATTTGCATTAAAGGAGCCGCTTCCGCTGGTTGCTTTCAGGCTGTTAAGCTTCAACCCGGCTTCCGTAAAGTTTAGCTTTGAACTGACATCAGAAAGTTTAATTCCCGCAATGGGAACTCTAACTTCTGCTTTATCCAGTTGTAAGGTGCCTTTCGGATATATTTTTTGAGTAGTTCCTGTAATAGTAACATCGGCATTCACAAATCCCTTTAGATTGGTAAGGTAACGGCGGTCGAGGAAATCGTTGAACACAGAAATATTAAAATTATCCGTAAGCAGGTGAATACTCAGCGAGTCGGTAGGCTCGGGTGCATTCATTTGTTGGGCGCGGAAGTCGATGGATAAAGGAAGGCTGGCTTCTATAGAAGCCGCGTTTTGGCCTTTAGCATCAATGCCTATTTTGGTTACTAATTCTTTTTTAAGATGATGATATTGGAAGCGGGCATACACGGTATCTACTTTAATACCCGAAAGTGTGGGGTCGCTAAGATGGAAAGCTCCTTCAAAATTTGGAGTTTCCACTGTTCCCGAAAGCTCGCTGTTGAAGCTCAGCATACCGTCGGTTCTGGTAATGTCGAAAGCCGAGAGAAGAGGTTCGAACTCGTTGAGCTGAACGGGGTTTATAATCAATTCTCCCTCTACCGGTTCTTTGAAAAATTCGTCACTGAGGTTTTCCGGCGCACTTGCTATAAAGGGAATGTCGAGTTTTCCGGCTATTTTTTCTTCACCCTTGGTAACAACCGATAAACTCGCTTTAAGGCGTTGTTTCGAAAGATTGAAGTTAAGGCTCAGGGTGTCAACTTCGGCATTTTTATAAGCCAAGTTAGAGATTGATAAGGCTCCATTTCCTGAAAGCCGTTGTGGGGTTCGAGAAGCCATAAAGTCACCCGAGAGAATGCCATCCACAAAGCGTTCATTAAAAATAATTTCTTGGATCACACCAAAATCAAAATCACGGCCAGCCGCCCAAACCTTTTGCGTTAATGAATCGGCATAAGGAACGGCGAGGTCGATATAAGTTCCGCCATTGGAACGAAGCCGCAGCGTGTCCGTTTTTAGTGCCGAGTTTTCATATGTAAGCCGAAAAGGGGACTGCAGGGAAAGCACGCGCGCCGGGGTTTTAAAATCGAAGGTGAACCAGGTGAGTTTAGTTTGATGTGATGGTAAATCCAGGCTGTAACTTCCGGCTTGCGTGATGGTTCCGGCCTCTTTACTATCAATCTCCAGATTGAAATTACCGGCGGCAGTGCTACTCGTTGCAATTCCTTTTGTGGTGAGCTGTATGTCTTGAAGGTTGAAACGGGTATAAGCAGGTTCCGAAATATTGAGAGCAACATCGTAGCTATATGCCTGACCAATGGAGATGTTGGTTGTGCCATTAATGGACTTGGCAAAATAGAGGGTGTCGTACTGCACATCATATAAATCAATATTACCGGTGAACTGGAGCCCGGCACTGTCCGCTTGCGTTACGTGGCCGTGTACGTTTCCTGTGGCTTTCAATATCTCAGCCCCAGCTAAAGAAGCAAAAGGCTGCAAGTTGTTAATTTGCATGTTGAGCGCAAAATCATTGTCAGAATCGGTGGGGTTATCCAGATTCCGGCGCCCCGAAAAAGTACCTTCAATAATATCACTGACCAGCTGTCCGCTTGGTATGGTAAGGATGTTTCCATTTAGTTGCGCTTGTACATCCAAAAGGTTGAAATTACTGCCATTCACGTAACTCGAATCTACCAGTAGGCGCGTATTGAGCTGAATTTTTTCCGGATCAAAATAAATACCATCTCCTTTAGCCACGGCCTGAATGGATGTTGGAAATTGATTGAACCCATTGAGCTCCGAAAGGTTAAAGTCAGATGCCTGAATAGTAAAATCATACCTTGGTTTTGTACTTAGAAAGTCAGAAAAAATGGTTTTGAATGAGATTTTACTTCTAACGAGTTGCACGCCGCCGTTCACTTTTAAAGAATCTTTAGTGATACTTGCCTGCAGGTCGAAATCGGAGATAGCCTGCCCGCTTACATAAACCGTATCAACCAGCAATTTTTGGTTTTCGGTCAACGTTTTTGCAGCATTTGCTTTATCCACAAACTTGGGGAGCATGGGTTTGGTGAGGGAGAATGTCCAGGGATCATCCGATAGCTCAAAGCCGGTTCCTTTGGCCAAGGCTCTAAGACTTATAATGCCTTCTATGCCCGAATCTTCCAACCAGTGGCTTAGATTGATGTGCTTAAACTGGATGGGAAGTTGCCAGCTCGGGGTTTCGGAAAACAGTGCGGTGACTTCAGGGTATGCAATAATTTCATCCTTACCGTCCTTTAGCTGAATACTTGCAATAAGCTTGTTATTTTTAAGTGTTCCGCTTCCAAAGAAAGTTTGGAGCCCATATTTCTGATACCGAATCTGGTTAACGTTAAAATCCCAGGTAAAAGCTGATGTAGAAAAATCGTTGCTTAAAGCACCTTCCAG
>JBDNFJ010000238.1:0-9887 GCA_041689895.1 Gracilimonas sp.
CCGCCAATAATGGCTGATTTGGATGCTTGAAGTCCGCCAAGACCTTGCGATCGACGTAGCCCGAAATCAACCACCGGTTTACCTTCAGCGACTTGTACCAAACGCGAAGCTTTGGTGGCAATCAGAGAAGCAAAATTCAGTGTATTAAGTAAAGCAGTTTCCAATATCTGGGCTTCCAGAATGGTGCCTTCTACCCGAACTATCGGCTCATTTGGGAATACAACTTCCCCTTCTTTCACCGAATGAATGGTACCTGAAAACCGAAAATGGCGAAGATAATCAAGAAAATCGGTCTTAAATCCTTGAGTTTTAAGGTACTCTAAATCATCTTCATGAAACCTGAAATCCTGAATTAGTTCCAGCAAATCACCCAGCCCGGCAAAGATTACATATCCATTGCCAAAGGGGAGTTTCCTGAAGAAATAGTCAAAGGTTGCTTTTTGCTCATGGCGGTTGGATAAAAAATACCCCTGTGCCATGGTTAATTCGTAGAGATCGGTGTAGAGTGCGGGTTTTTTAAGAATCATGTCTTGAAAATAAAAAGGCTTTTGCGAATCGGAAAGCCTTTTAACAATAAATATGGTGGTTTCGATCAGCCTCTGATACGTTTGCGCTCAATCAATTTTTTGATTTTCTTGTTGCCAATCCAAACCTTACGGCTAGATTGCACATCTACCAGTTCCAGATTAATCGTATAAAAGATGGCGGCTTCTTTGCCGTCTATCGACTCATCCATAATGGAACTGATATTTCCAATGAGCATAAAATCGGCGCCAAGTTCCTGCGCTAAAGCTTTTGTTGATTCATAAGAAGCATTGCTCTGCTGATCCATTCGCTCATCACGAAGCTGTTCGCGTTCCGTTTTACTGGCCACAACCTGAACCGCACCAGAATTGATAAAAGCTCGCTCCATTTCTTTAGTAAACACTTCCGTATCAATGTGTTCCATGGTTTCGTTGCGTACGCGTCCTACAATAGCTACCGGGGGTTCATTATTTTTTTGGTTGAATTGACTTAGCCAAGGCTTGGAAACGGCATCGCTAATCATTTCTTCGGCTACCAGCCGGGCATCGGTATCATTCCATCTTCCGGAAAGATCGGTTTGAGTATCGGCGGCTATGCGACTTACTTTTTGAGAAGGGCCGCAACCGCTAACTATAAAGGTGATGAAAAAAAGAGATAGTGCTACATATTTCATAATGTGTGGTTTTAGTAGGTTGAGAATAGTTCGTTGGTGAAAAATGAATTAAAATCTGTATCGATTTTTTTACGAGCGCTATAGTCCGCTCGTTTTAGGGCATCTGCGTAGGAGGGAGCGCCATCACGTCCCTCAGCTAAAAAGGTTTTGAAGGAGCGATTGCTTTGAAGATCTTTCACTTCAACCACAAGCTCCCACTTCACAAATTCTGCATCATCACGATTTAGGTCGGCTTTCAAAGTTTGATAGTTGATAGTTACAACCAGTATCGATACTGCTTTGTCTTTCGATATGCTAAATCCTTCTTTTTGGAACGTAGCTGCAATAGCTGATTTGATAGTCTCGGTTGCGTTATTTGATTCTATAATCACGTTAGCTTTTTGCTGGATAGATCGGAATTTTTCCTGAATTCGGCTTAGGGTAACGGTTGCTTCTCCACCGGATGCTGCTCCGCCTTGCATGATTGTAAGTTGGCGGGTTAAAACTTCGTTTGCATGCGCAAGTGCAAGAGCCTTTTTCAACATAACCATTTTTTGGAGGATATTGGATTCCTGTTCAGCATGGCTTTCAAATTCATCGATTTTGAGGGTGTTGTTTGAAATCTCTTCCCGATAAATACGCGAGGTCTCCGCCCGATCCATTCCCGCAAGCGCATGATAGGTACCATACTTATCCACATCAGACACCAAGATGCTTGTATTCATCAGCTCCTGATTGGTTCCGATTTTGATGGTATTCAAAAGCTGAGAAGTGCTTTCCGAAAAGATAGCATTATTCATGCTACGATCTATAAATTCGGCATTAACCTGTTGAGTCGCATCAATATCGATCTGGAAAATTTGTGAGAGGCTGGAAAAAGCATCACTTTTAGCTTCATTCAAAGTGCTACCGCTACCCACAGCCATCAGATATTGTGCCTCGTTGTACTTCGAAGCCGGATTTTGAACCCAATCCGGAATTCCTCCCTGATTAGTGGCTTTGCCGGATGAGCCACAGCCGACCATCACTAAGGCTAACATGAATATCAGGTATTTTATAAGTTGTTTTGGACGTAAGGCCATATAGTTCTGATTATTGCTTAGTTAATTCCAGTAGATTGATTCCACAAGTGCCAGATTCTCATTCTCACCAATAGTAATCATTTTTCGGTCGGTGTGAATGAGCCTTCTTCCAGCTCCATAATATTTGATAATCAGCGTATGGTCGCCTGGAGCCAGCTTTAATACCGTACCATATGCTTTACCCGGCATGGTTTGCCAACTACGTAAATCTGCTTTTTCAGTTGCTTCCTGTGCCACTTTTCCAAGTAAATTTACCAGCTGGCCTAAGGTTTCATCCTGCTTAGTTGCTTCCCTTTTTAATTTATTGGCGGCGGCGGCTTTCAAAAAAGTTCTTACAACGGTACGCGCATAAATAATCGGCTCCTTCACTTTATATACCTCTTTAGCCACTTTATCCATTTCTTCGATTAAATTAATGGGAACAATGGCAGAGCTATCAATCACAAGGTTAATGGCATGCACTTTTGATGCGAATGTTTGTAGTGAAGGGAACGAAAATTTTAGATAGGTATCTGTCTCATCCAAATACAGGCGCGTATCGTTTTGGATTTTGATGGGTGCTCTACCCGAAAATGCCTGCACCATCACATTATAGCTCTGGGGTTGGGTTAATCGCTCCAGTTCTCCGGCTGAAGGCGGATCAAAATTGTACACCAATGGGTTTTGCTGATAAGCTTTTACCAGATTTTCGTATTCGATGCGGGCATCATCCGGTTTTTGTGTTTTGGCAAATAGGATGGTGGATAAATATCTTCCTAAAGCACTATTCTGAATGTTAGCTTCTCCCGTTTTCCATTTATCGCTCCCGGTACTGGTGGTGTCCGCTTTTGAAAGAGCATTTATTAAGCCATTATACTTTTGGTCGAGCTGAGTGAGCTTGTACGACACTCGTCGAACTTCTACCAATGCGCCTTGTAAATCATTCAGATGGATGTAATTCAATCCTTTGAAGATGTTCAAATAAATATCTTCGTAATCTTCTCCATCGTAAGCCAGAGAATTATCATTCACCAAAAATGATTGAAGTGCGCGGCTCAAGCTTTTTGTATAAAGGTCTTCGATCCTATATTCTGCCTTGGTAAAATATTGGCTGCTTTGCTTATAATTTCCTGCAAAATGGTTGACCATACCGCTTTCCAAATAAAGCAAGACTTCATCTTTACTTTTATACACCTGATTTTTATCCAAGGTTTGGATAAGGGTGGCGGTAGAGGCATAATCGCCTGAAGCAAAGGAAGTGCGAAGATCCTTTTGGGCCGTATCAAGCTGATAAGCGGCGCACCCTGCAATCCCTAAAGATAGTAAAAATAACCCCGCTAACCGTTTCATAACATGTGGATTCAACTTTGATGTGCCTCCAAAAACCAACTGCTTAAATCTATCGTATAGATATGGAATTTTCAGCTTTTTCCCAATATTACTGGACTTTTATGTTGGGATTATATCCATCTAAAATATCACCCCTGCGCACCTGTCCCTACAAGCTTGTCGGTGAAGCAGTGATCTGATTGCATTTAGACCCACAGTATTTTAATTATAATGCCTAACTTCATAGAAATCTGATGAGCCATAAAGTGCTCTTTTGTGGGATGAAATTCCCGATAATGAATCTTTTCAATCCATTAGGCTTTGGGTAGATGTGAGCCGGGATAAATCTTTCAAATCTACATACGCGAAAGGCAGTAAAATGCATATATTATGAGCTGAATTTAAACAATTAAAATAGGCCATTTTTGAAGCCTTTTAGAATAGTTTCTTACATTATCGCAGGCGTGGGAATGGGCTGGCTTGTCTCGTGTGCTATGCCCATTGCACCCAGTGGTGGTCCACCCGATAAAACCGCACCGGTTCTGGAATTCACCATACCAAAAAGCGGAACTACGAATTTTGACGGAAAGGTATTTGAATTTCAATTCGATGAATTCATAAATCGGAGCTCGGTAGCTAATGCCATCACCGTAGAGCCGGATTTGGGAATTCGCTATCACCTATCCTGGAAACGGAAAAACATGAAGATTGAATTTGAGGATGACTTTCCGGATTCTACCACCATGATTCTGAAGCTCGGTACCAACATCTCGGATACCAGAGGAAATAAACTGCCCAAGCCTATTACTGTGGCTATTTCTACCGGAGATGAAATTGATGGCGGGGTGATTACCGGGAAAATATTACGGGCTGAAAGTGCGAGAGGAGCTGCAAACCAGAGAGTACTTCTATATCGACAGCCGATGGAGCTCACTCAAAAAGCCAATTACGAAGCCCAAACAGATACGGGCGGAACCTTCACGTTTTCTTATTTAGCGGAAGGAAATTATAAAGCTTTATTAGTGGATGACCGGAACCGTAACAAACAGTGGGACGCACCCCGAGAATCGGCCTATCCCTTTTATCGAGAATTTATTCCCTTGGAAAAAAATAAGCAAGATACTTTAGACGTAATTTATACCATGCAGGTAGATTCTATAGCTCCGGAGCTTCAAGGAGTTGGGCTGTTTTCACAAAACAGAATGCGGCTTCGGTTTAGCGAAAATGTGGAGCTTCAAGAGGATTCAAACCTGATGATTTCTGATTCGCTGGGTGAAGAATATAGTTCGGCTTATCCGCTATATATTTCTCCCAAAGAACCTTTTGTGTTATTTGCTCAAAGTGAAAAGATATTGGAAGAAGAACTTTCGTATTCATTAGAGGTGCGTAATATCATTGATGAAGCAGGGAATGTAGCCGATACCTCAGCGTTCGACTTTAGTGGAACTGCTCAAGAAGATACCACCCAACAGCGAATTATTTCAGTGAATGGCAAAGGTGGGCTTACCCAAAAACAGTCTTTTGGAATCACCTATGCAACTCCCATTACGGATGCCGATATTGTGGATTCCTTGGTGGTAATAGAAGGAGATGTAGATTTTCAGCAATGGCCAGAGATTCAAATCGTCCGAAATAAGTTACTCATTAAGCCGCAAGAAGAATGGATTGCAGGAATTGATTATCAATTTTTAGTTTGGAATCCGGTTACACGGCGTCGAAAAATGTTTAAACCCCAAGTGTGGGACTCAACCGAATATGGCGAAATAGAAATCGTGTTAACGCAAACAGATTCAGCAGCAACCTTTATTGGACAGCTAAAAAATGCTGAAAATGAACAAATCCGTTCAGCTTCATTTGATAGCAGCCTCACGTTTCGGGAACTTCCGCCCAAGGCGTACACCTTGGTAGTTTTTAAAGATGAGAACGGAGATTTGCAATGGAATCGGGGAACGGCCATTCCATATAAAAAGCCTGAACCGTATTATGTGCAGCGTGCACTTAACGTTCAGGAAGGATTTACCTCACAGGTTCAAATTACATTCAAATAACTTATGAAAGAATTTCTAAAGCTATCCGCAGAAAATGTTTGGCACTTGCCGGTGCTAATCGGTTTTATCATCCTCATGACTATTATTGTGGCCTCCATCACCGCAAAGGTGCTGAATATAATGATAAGGCGGCATTGGGAAGCAGAGGAAAATGGAGACGTAACCAGCCTGGTGTTTTTTAAAAGATCGGTGCTCGTGCTCATCTATTTGACGGGTATCAGCTTTGCGATTTACATGGTTCCTCAATTTCGAATTATTGCCGCATCGATGTTGGCAGGTGCGGGGGTGTTAGCGATAGCGGTGGGTTTTGCCTCCCAAGCTGCGTTAACTAATGTAATTAGCGGACTTTTCATCGTTATTTTTAAGCCATATAAAATCTCGGATCGCATTCAGGTTCGCACTGACCTGAGTGGAGTAGTGGAAGATATAAACCTGCGCCATACGGTAATCCGTAATTTTGAAAATAAGCGCATCATTATCCCGAATTCAGTGATTAGCGAAGAAGTAGTTATCAATTCAAACTACAAAGATAACAAGATTTGTAAGTGGATTGAGATGCGAATTAGCTACGAATCGGACGTAGATCTGGCCAAGAAAATCATAAAAGAAGAGGTGTTGAAGCATCCTAATTTTATGGATAATCGTACCGAAATACAGATTGAGGCCGGAGATGAAATAGTGCCCGTTCGCGTAATCAAAATAGACGATTCAGCCCTAAATCTGCGTGCCTGGAGCTGGGCTCAAGATCCGTCATCTGCATTTGCATTGGGATGTGACCTGCTGGAAAGTATTAAAAAGCGGTTTGACGCAGAAGGCATTGAAACGCCTTTCCCACACCGAACGTTGGTACATAAGAACACGTCCCCCGAGCGTCCTGAAAATCAAGCATAACCAGATTCATTTAATAAAGCATTCTATTTGTTGAACAGGTTCACGAATAGCTGCACGTAATTTGATGTAAAGGAATGAAAGTATCATCAAAAACGCACATTCAGCATCGAAAAAGGCCGTTCAAATTCATATCTTATGGAACCGCTTCCAATCATCAAGAAATTAACCTATGTCGGTAGAAAGTAAAACATCAGCAAAGAAAACATCGGTGAAACCGAAAAGTAAAAATACGATTCCTGAGCCTTATCAAGCCAAGCATAAAATTCGTTTTGTAACGGCTGCCAGTCTGTTTGACGGCCATGATGCCAGTATCAATATTATGCGCCGAATACTACAAAGCAGTGGCGCAGAAGTGATTCATTTGGGGCATAATCGCTCGGTGCATGAGATTGTAAATTGCGCTATTCAAGAAGACGCGCAGGGGATCGCCATTAGCTCTTATCAAGGGGGACATATTGAGTATTTCAAATATATGATTGAACTGTTGCAAGAGCATGGGGCAGGGCATATTAAAGTGTTTGGCGGCGGTGGTGGCGTTATTGTAGAAGATGAAATCGAAGAGCTGCAGAATGCCGGGGTAGCCCATATATTTTCGGTGAAAGATGGGAGCGAAATGGGACTTCAAGGCATGATTAACTTTATGCTGGAAGCCTGTGATTATGACCCCATTGAGGTGGCTAAGCCGGATATGAATGAAGTGAAAAAGCACGAAAATGGTCAACTTGCCCGGGCACTCACCGCCATCGAAAACGAGCATGGACACGTACTTTCTTATAAGGATGGAAAGCTGGTAGATGGAAATGAAAAGGAAGTAGGCATTAACACCAAAACCATTCCTTTAGTGGGAATTACGGGAACGGGTGGAGCCGGAAAAAGTTCACTGACCGATGAGTTAGTCCGGCGGTTTTTAACGGAATTCGAGGAAATGACCATTGGTATTATTTCCGTAGATCCATCTAAAATTAAAACAGGCGGTGCGCTGCTGGGCGATCGCATTCGCATGAACAGCATTGATACCGAGCGGGTGTTTATGCGCAGTATGGCCACGCGGGCTTCCAATCGTTCAACCAGCAAAGGATTATTGGGAGCTATTGAGCTGTATAAAGTTGCCGGATTTGACCTGATTATTGTGGAAACTTCAGGCATTGGTCAGAGTGGTACCGAAATTGTAGATTTTACCGACATCCCCATGTACGTAATGACCAGCGAATACGGAGCTGCGACTCAGCTTGAAAAAATCAATATGCTGGATATGGCAGAACTGGTAGTGCTTAATAAATTTGAGAAAAAAGGTTCGCTGGATGCTCTGCGTGATGTCCGCAAGCAAATGATTCGCAACACGGGCTCGTGGCATGCCAAACAGCAAGATATGCCCGTTTATCCGACCATTGCCGCCCAGTTTAATGATGAGGGCGTGAACCGATTGTTTAAAGCTTTGGTGGATAAAATAAACGAGCATTATCAATTTAAGTGGAAAACGAAATTATATACCAATCCCGAGCCGGCCGAGAATATTCAGACACAAGCCATCATTCCGGGTAAACGAGTCCGTTATTTGTCTGAGATTTCAGAAACGGTACGCGGTTATCATGAATGGGTGGAAGAACAGGCAGAAGTGGCCTCTAAACTGGATCATGTTTCAGGAACCATTGGCCAGCTGGAGAGCTGGAATCCCGATGATAAAACGGTAATGCAGGAAAAACTCACCGAAATGCGCGAGCACTGGCTGTCAAAATTAGACGTGCTCCCGAAAAAAATTCTGGAAGGCTGGGATGAGCTGTACGAAAGATATCAGCAGGAATATTTTGATGTAAAAATCCGTGGCAAAGTATTTAAGAATGAATTATTCAGGGAATCCTTGAGCGGGCTCAACATTCCAAGAGTGGCGCTTCCAAAAACCAAAAGTAAAGGTGATCAGTTATTATTTGCACTCAAAGAAAATCTACCCGGTTATTTTCCTTACACAGCCGGCGTATTTCCGTTTAAAAGGGAAGGGGAAGACCCCACGCGAATGTTTGCGGGTGAAGGAACGCCGGAACGCACCAACAAGCGCTTTCACTATGTGAGTGAAGGCTTGCCTGCCGCCCGACTTTCCACCGCTTTCGATTCGGTTACTTTATATGGTGAAGATCCCGGCTATCGTCCCGATATCTACGGCAAAATTGGTAATTCCGGTGTGAGCATCTGCACGCTGGATGACATGAAAAAATTGTACTCCGGTTTTGAACTCACTTCGCCAAAAACTTCGGTTTCCATGACCATCAATGGTCCAGCCCCCATGATTCTGGCGATGTTCATGAATACGGCCATCGATCAGGAAGTAGAACGCTATCTGAAAAATGAAGGTCAGTGGGATAAAGCCCAGAAGAAAATTCAGGCCTATTTTAAAGAACGAGGCGTGAAGCAGCCACGGTACAACAACGAAATTCCGGCTGGAAGTGATGAGTTTGGTTTGGCCACTTTAGGCATTCCAGGAGATAATCTGGTGGATAGGGAAACTTATGAAACCATTAAAGAGAAAACGTTGAGTGTGGTTCGCGGAACGGTTCAAGCAGATATTTTGAAAGAAGATCAGGCACAAAACACTTGTATTTTCTCCACCGAATTTGCCCTCAAAATGATGGGAGATATTCAGAGTTATTTCACGGAACATAAGGTTCGGAATTATTATTCAGTTTCCATATCCGGCTATCATATTGCCGAAGCCGGCGCTAATCCTATTACTCAGGCTGCTTTCACTTTAGCCAATGGCTTCACCTTTGTGGAATATTATTTAGCTCGTGGAATAGAAGTAGATGATTTTGCTCATAATCTTTCGTTTTTCTTCAGCAACGGATTAGATCCGGAATACGCGGTAATTGGTCGGGTGGCACGCCGCATTTGGGCAGTGGCTATGAAAAATAAGTATGAGGCGAACGATCGCTCCCAGAAACTCAAATATCACATTCAAACCAGCGGCCGTTCGCTTCATGCGCAGGAGATTCAGTTCAACGATATCCGGACCACTTTGCAGGCGCTGTTGGCTATTTATGATAACTGTAACTCGCTGCACACCAATGCTTACGATGAAGCTATTACCACGCCTACGGAAGAGTCAGTACGGCGAGCGTTGGCCATCCAAATGATTATCAATAAAGAAATGGGAACGGCAAAGAATGAGAATATCAATCAGGGCTCGTACTTTATTGAAGACCTGACAGACTTGGTAGAAGAAGCCATTCTCACAGAATTTGATCGTATTACGGAACGAGGTGGAGTTTTAGGCGCCATGGAGAATATGTACCAACGCGGAAAAATTCAGGATGAAAGCCTGTATTACGAATCTAAAAAACACACCGGTGAGTTACCCATTATTGGAGTGAACACATTCCTGAACGACAA
>JBDNFJ010000239.1:0-22472 GCA_041689895.1 Gracilimonas sp.
TAACACCCTAACACTTTCTCCCACTACCCGAGGTGGAATTGGTCTCTTAGTTCCTGAACATAAATCCCTATGTCATTTCTGAGCTCAAACAATTCGGCATGAAAATCGAGGTATTCCTTTTTTTGAAGCAGAGATCTCTTCTTTAATGAAGGCATCAGTTCCAGAGCACGATTTGCACTGGCTAACGCTTTTTTGGAGTAGGCGATGTTAGCACCAATGTATTCCGGCTCAAAACCAAACGAATGTCCGCCTGCTAATTTAGCACCAATCTTTAAGGTTTCTTCTACGAACTCCTGAAATTCTTTCGACTGAGCTTTAGCGGGTACATTTTCTGCCCAGCGCAAAATATCGACAGCCAGTTCTTTTGCATAAAAATAGGTGTGAAGGTCTTCCAGCGAGCTAAAATCAGAATAGAGATATTCTTCGCTAAGGCTTTTCCATTGCTCCCCCTCGTCAAACTCATCAAGATCATCCTCCTGATCCATAAAGCCTTCTTCATTCAGTCCAAACAAAAAATCCTCATCGTCCCAGTCGTCGTCTTCATCTTCCCAATCATCCTCTTCTTCTGGGAAGTAGGCTTCGTCCATCAGCAATTCTTCCTCCACATACGCTTCAAAAGCATCGTCCTCATTTCTACTCTCTTGAAGTAAGGTAATCCATCGCGGGGTATTGCCCTTGGGGTCAGACGTAATAAATTTTCGAAGTTGTTCGCTTTTTTTCTCCACTTCGTTTAAGTGCGCTTCCCACTTGAACTCGTCCCACTGGTCGTTATCGAATCCATCAAAATGCATATGCATACAGACAGGCTATTGGTTATTATTTATGGCTTTGCGCAGCCGTTCTTTTATTTAAGCTTTGAGTTTTAGCAAAAATCTTCGGTTTTTTAAAGCCTCATTCCCTATAAAAAAGAAATTTCTGTTACTATTGCAATACTCTGTGGAAAAGTAACACTTTTTGTGGATAAAAAGTTATTATAAGCGCTCTAACACATTAATAATTACTTGTGCCATTTTAGGCTCTGCCATAGCCGCAGCGGCTATTACATCTTCGATTTCTACCGGTTGTAGGGCGTCCGGAAAACATTCGTCAGTAATTACAGAAATGCCCAGCACATCCATGCCCATATGAACGGCAGAAATTACTTCAGGCACTGTGCTCATTCCCACGACATCCGCACCAAGCTGGCGCATGTAGCGGTACTCCGCTTTGGTTTCCAGCATAGGTCCGGTGGCGGCCAAGTACACGCCTTGATGCATTTTAACGGACTGCTCAAGCGCTACATTTTCAGCAAGTTCTAACAGGCGTTCGGTGTACGGTTCACTCATGTCCGGAAACCGGGGGCCTAATTCATCATCGTTTGGACCAATTAGAGGATTATCTCCCAGGAAATTAATGTGGTCGGTGATTAGCATAATATCACCCCGGCGGAAGTTTGTGTTCAATCCCCCGCAGGCATTACTCACTAATAACGATTGGGCACCAATGGCTTTAGCAACCCGAACCGGAAACGCAATTTGCTGCATGGTATAGCCTTCGTAATAATGAAAACGCCCCTGCATGGCTACCACGTTCTTGCCACCCAGCTTCCCAAAAATCAGCTTTCCTGCATGACTTTCAACCGTTGAAACCGGAAAATGGGGGATATCACTGTAGCTAATAACGTGCTCGGTTTCAATTTCGTCGGCGAGTTGACCAAGTCCGGTCCCCAGAATGAGTAAATACTCCGGCTGAAAATCCGTTTCTCTTTTGATGTAATTAACTGCTTCGTCTCTTTTAGCACGAAATTGTTCAACCGTGTCGTATTTCATAAAGCTGAGGTATAGAAATGTGGAATGCTATATTAAAAAATGAAGGTACGGCAAGTACTAATCTATTTCATCCAAAATATCGTCAAGGCGGTCGCTTCCCGGAGGGAATGCATGATCTTCTTCCTCGGCTTTGGCCTCTTCTTCAGCTTGTGCAGAAGCAGCCTCTTCCGCATTTTCATCCAGAATAAATTTGGCTGCTTTTTTATTGCTCTGAATGGACTCTTCCAACTCTTCTTCTTTAGGAAGATTGAACACCTCCATCTCATCTTTGCTAAACTGTTGTACCGAATTTTTCGCGTTATCAAGATAGGAACCAATGCCGTTGATAATCTCTTGGCGACGATCAAGCAGGCGTAAAATACTTTGGCGAATTTGCTGGCGGTTATGGTTGGCTTCCTTGATGATGGCATTGGCTTCCAGCTCCGCTTTTTCGAGCGTGCTTTTGGCTTCTTGCTTGGCGCCTGCCATTTTCTGCTCTACCGACTCCTTAGCCGTTTGTAGCGTTTCGTGTAAAGCATCTTCAACTCGTTCGTAATGTTTTACCCGTTCCGTAAGCTTGTCGATTTGCTGTTCAAGCTCTTTATTTTTATTCAATAAATGTTCAAACTCATTCGAGACTAAGGTTAAAAAGGCCTGTACATCAGTCGTGTCGTACCCACGAAGTCCTTTTTCAAAAGTTTGTTGTTTAATTTCAAGCGGAGTGAGTTTCATAAATAAATGTTTTTTATCGTCTTTAAAGCTTATCTAAAATACTATTTATTCGCTTAACATGTTTTTGAGATTTCCGTCCTCATCCTTTCCTTTTTCGGGTGATGAACGAACTTCTTCCTCTTCTATTTCAATATCTTCCGAATCGTTCCTATTCTCGTCAACACGATATTGTTCTTCATCTAAATCAGCAGTAATGTGCTCTATATGAGCCAATCTGCGCTCAGTATCTTTTTTAAACGCTCCCAACGCCTTAAAGAATTGGGGATTTATGTGCTCCCTCGTTCCTGAATCCTGATCAATCTTAGCCTTTATAAGCTTGAAGATGCCGGTTAGAATTAGGCTCAACAAACCTACCCCTGCTACAATGGATACAATCGATATGATGAAAATTTCTTCAGGCATAATGGGTTTTCTTTATCGTGTTCCGGTCTTTGGTGAGCGTTTTCCGTTGCCCTCTTGTTCTTCTCCAATTTCATCGTCAATTTCAATCTCATCTAATGAGCTTGCCTTTCCCGTAAACGTCTCGTCTTTTACTTCTGATGTTATTGCTTCCAGGTTTTCAACTCTGGATTTCAGATTATGGACAACTTGCCGCATTTCGTTTAGCTCGCGAGCGTTTCCATAGCGTTTTCCTTCCATTTCTATTTCCTTTTCTTTGTACGAATATATCAGCCCACCTATTACAGAGGCTAAAGCAATTACTGCATACCATGGTAATCCGAATAACATAATACCCTCAAATTTTAATGTGATGTTTTGTAGAAAGCTTTTAAAAGCCAAAGATTTTTATCGAGATTAAAGACAAATAAACTATCCTTTTCTAAATATAACTACCTCTTATAGTATAAAAGCCGTTCCTACTACGCAAGCGCTTAATCATAGTTACGAGCTCCAAAAATAGCACTTCCAATCCGCACCATAGTAGCTCCTTCCTGTATGGCAATCTCCATATCGTTGGTCATTCCCATAGAAAGATGCTCTAACTGCACGCTTCCACCGTTGTATTTCTGATGCGAATCGAATAACTGTTTTAGCAATTTGAATTCCGGACGCACATCTTCGGGATCATCCGCAAAAGTGGCCATACCCATCAATCCTTTCACCTTCACATGCTCATACCCTTTAGCCGATTCCAATATCCCTGCAAGAGCTTCCGGTTTACACCCACCTTTTTGTTTTTCATCGCTTATATTCACTTGAATAAATGCATTCACAATTCGGTGGGATTGCCCCGCTCTTTTATCAATCTCTTTTAGATATTTTGCCTTCTCAACGGAATGAATCCAATTCACACGATCGGCAATATATTTAATTTTATTGGTTTGAAGATTCCCAATAAAATGCCAGGAAACGTCAGGATGCTTAATTTCAGCCATTTTATCTTCCAGCTCCTTCATCCTGTTTTCGCCAAAATGCAGCTGGCCGGCCGTTATCGCCTCTAAAATATCTTCACTTGGCTTTGTTTTGCTAACGGCAACTAAGGTTACTTCATCAGGATCTCTGCCGGCTTCTTCACAGGTACGGCTAATTTTTTGTTGAATGGTTTTTAGATTTTGGGCAATATCTTGGTCACTCATATCAAAAAATATACTTTTTAGTCATTCTATATTAGAGGGTGTTGGAAAGCTTGAACTTGTATTCCGGCTCAAAGCTCAAACGAATTAAAACGACCACTTATCCGTTTTTTTGTGGATTTTTAATTCCCAAAAAGGCAGAAATTGAGCAAAAGAACGGCTTTGCGAAGCTTTCTATTAATTAACCACAAGATACGCTTTTATCATTCATCAATAAGCCTTATTTTTGGGAGCTCTTAATACATCGTAATTAATGGTTATTTATTGATATTGACTGTTTCCAAATTCACACATGTTCTATCGTTCAGGCTTTCGGACCTTAAACTCCAGGGAGATAGATAGCATGCCAGCCCGAATCCGACAAATATCTACTTTTCTCAATCAGTGGGCTCCCCCTAAAGTAAAAATGGATTATGATAACGTCGGATTACTCGTAGGAGACCCCGACGCTGAAGTTAATGCTGTGCTTACCTGCCTTGACGTTACCCAGAAAGTAGTTGAAGAAGCCATTGATAAAGGGTGCGAACTCATTGTTGCTCATCATCCACTTATTTTCAGCAAGATTGGCAGTATTAGTCCAACCAACGAGCAAGGCAAAATCATTTATAAGCTCATCAAACACGACATTGGGCTGCTTGTAGCACATACCAATCTTGATGCTGCTTTAGACGGCGTTTCTTTTGTGCTCGCCAATATCTTAGGGCTCGACAATCTCAAATTTCTCGACAAAAATTATAATATCAGTCGTCAGATCCGTCTTATCACTTCTCATACAGATAGTAAGGCCGTGCTGAAACTCCTCAATTATCACTCTGCGGAAGAAGCCCACTATTTTAATGTAAACAGCCGCGAAGATGGCCTAAAATGTTTTGAGGCTATTATTGATCTGCACAACGTATCCGTGCTCAAAAAAGCTCTTAAAAAAGAAGGCATGCTGAAAGAGGGCAGCTTTCAGGTGGTTGATCTCGCCTCAACCTCTCAAAACTTTGGAATGGGCGTAATTGGCACCTATCCCGACGATGGCATTGGTAAAAATGAATTTTTACACCTTGTTTCTAAAGCACTGGCAGTAAAAGCCATCCGCTATTCCGGCAATGTGGACCGTATTAAGAAAGTAGCTGTTTGCGGCGGAGCGGGTGTGTTTCTCAAAGAAGCAGCCATTAACGCCGGCGCTCAAGCTTTTGTGACAGCCGATATTAAATACCATGATTACTTCACCGAGAAGGACAATTTCCTGCTGGTGGACGTAGGTCATTACGAAAGTGAATTTCCCATTGCAGAAGCACTTAAGAATGAGCTCTCTGAAGCTTTTGAGCATATTGATGTTTCTGTAACTCGCACCATAACTAACCCGATGCAAGTTTATGTATCGGAACCCGAACCTAAAACTATCCAATAAAGTTTAACCTCACTCCATGAACGAAGTCTTACAAAAATTAGCCAATCTACAATACATAGACAGCCGCATCGACGAGCTGACGCAACTACGGGGTGACCTTCCTGAAGAAGTACTTGATCTGGAAACAGATATTGCCAGAAAGGAATCTCGCCTGAACAGCCTTGAAGAAGAAGAAAAAAGTCTCACGGCTGAATTCAGTAACCTTACGCTGGAACTGAAAAGCTCTGCAGATAAAATTCAGAAATACGAAGACCAGCAAATGACGGTTCGTAATAATCGCGAATATGACGCTCTTACCAAAGAGATTGAAGCTCAGAAACAGGTGATTGAAAATTCGGAGTCTCGACTCAAAGAGATTGAAAAGCGACAAGAAGATATCGGCCCTGATGTGGAGAAAGCCAAGGAAGAGCTCGAAATTGCGCAGAAAATGTATGACGAAAAAAGCACCAACCTCGACAAAGTTGTGAAATCTACCCAAGATGAAGAAACAGAGCTGCTGGGGCATCGCAAAGAAGTAGAAACCAATATAGACGAGCGTTTTCTTAGAAGCTACAACCGTCTGCGTAGCGGATTACACAACGGAATGGCCGTTGTAGCTATGGATCGCGGAGCGGCTTTGGGCATGGCTCTCCCTCCACAAACACAAGTTGAAGTGCGCCGGAAAAACAAAATCATTATTGATGAAAACAGCGGACGTATCGTAATAGATCAGTCCTTTTTTGATAAAGCAAAAGAAGATCTCACTATTTGATGTAGTTTTTAGATCAACGTATTAGTTATGGAAAAAAGGGAAGAGTCTATCTTCCCTTTTTTTATTTCTAAGAAATTTTGGCTGATTATGCTCGCTACTCTAAATTTTTAAAAAGCTTAACCAGTTTTCGAACATTTGGTACAGAAAGTGACTCCTGTGCAAATTCATCTCTTAAAAATCGTATCTTTACAAAGACAGGAAAGCTGGGTAATCGCTTAGTACTTATGGTACTGAGAGGAAAGTCCGGACACCAACAAGTACCACGCTTCTCGATCCGGTTTAGCCGGCGAAGAGAAGGCTTCCCTAAAGGAATTTTGGGATGACAGATAGTGCAACAGAAAACAGACCGCTTCAACTTGTTTGAAGTAAGGGTGAAAAGGTGAGGTAAGAGCTCACCGTCCTGCGCCGTGAGGCCGGGAGCCGTGTAAACCTCGTGGGGTGCAAGTTCATGCAGATGGTATATGCCGCTTGTCGTAACGCCATCGGGTGGAATGCGCCAGATAAATGATTGCCCTCGACAAAATCCGGCTTACAGGCTTTCCTGTTTGATCTTACATGAAAACCCTGCTCTTATCTGAGAGTGGGGTTTTGTTTTCTATTAAAAGATTGTTTTATTAGCGGTAATTAAGGTATCCAGGGCTATTATGAAACCATTAGCTTTCTCTTTTATCGTATTACTTCTCTCCTTCAATAATGGATTTGCCCAATGGGAATTAAGATATCCACCTCTTCCTGAGGATAATATTACCAGTGTAACTTTCCTTTCTGAGACCATTGGTTTTTTTGTGAATGAAGCAGGAGCCATCTATAAAACCAAAGACAGGGGTAAAAATTGGGAGGTGGTTTTTCACAATAGATACTCTCGATTTTCAAATATTAGCTTTATAGATAATCAGGTTGGATTTGCTTACGCATACTTTGGCTCCAGTTTTACCTATACCACAGATGGAGGAGAAACATGGAAACAAGATGATTTAGATGTTCACATGGCAATTTCAGTGCTTGGCTTCTCGCCCTCTGAATTCATTAAAACCGATGAAAATGGTGTTTATAAAACGAATTCCGTTTTTGGGAGTTGGGATAAAATCTATGAAGTTCCGACCGAAACTATTGATGGGGGAGATCTTTTCTGGGAGGAAACTATCGCTATTCCTAAAGCCATATATCAATTCTCTGATTCTTCAATATCTATTCTTTATTACAATAGATATAGAGCAAATTCGCTGACAAAAACCGACTCCCTTTATTACCTGCTGAAATCAAATGACAGAGGTGCAAGATGGGATTCTGTTTGGGTTGACGTTGAAGGAAAAATAGCTTCATTTAAAATGGCTGATGAACAAACAGCTTTTCTACTTACCGAGGAAGGAGAGTTTTACAGAACAGACAGTACTAACGGGTTTTGGCAGCAGCAAAATATTCCTTCAACCGAGGTAAAGCCACACGAAATCGTAGTTTTCTCTAAGCAGCGTATTTACCTGAAAGGTAAGCAAGTGTTCAAGACAACCGATGGAGGAGAGAATTGGGAACTTATTCAGGTTCCACAAAACGGCTTTAATACCGGATATGTAATTAGCCGTTATAACCACTCCGCCATTTATGATTTACAATTGAAAATTACCGATACCAGCGAAATGTGGATTCACGGAAAGCAATTTCAACGAATTGGTGGAGCAAAACTATACTTCAAAAATAAAAACGTCGGCTGGACATTCAAAGGATGGTCATTCAGCCAAAGAACTGCTTTTATTACAAAAGATGGAGGCTACTCCTGGAAAGCTGATACTACATTCCCCGAATATCCTTATGAAATCAAGTACATCAGCAAAGATACCGGTTGGTTTATGGGCAGAGAAAAACTCTATAAGACAGAAGATGCCGGAAAGAACTGGACCTCCTTAAACTTATTCAATAATGCAGAAAATTTATATGACGCCCATATTTTGTTCGAGAAAAATACCGGGCTTATATATGCAAATGTTGCTAATGAAGATTCTACTCTTGGCTCCCTCTTTCTATCTTACGATTCCGGTGCAACCTGGAAAAGCCGAGAAGTACCTTTAAATTTTGAAAGTATATCCATCACAAAGGAAAAAAATTTTGGGGTGGGCAAAGACAAAAAACTCTGGATATCACAGAACCGGGGTTCAACTTGGGAAGTTGCCTTTAATTTTACCTATCAAAACTGGTATGCCAAACCGCTCGTGCGCTCTATTAACAATATGATTTGGCTCAATATTGGTTCAAAAACTCTCGCCTATTCTAAGGATGGAGGAATAACCTGGAAAACCACATCAGCTGCTGTTGATGAAGACATGGCTTTAATTGGCCCATTTACTCGGGGCAACTACTATTTATATGTACCCGAAGCCGGAAATGTGTTGCAAATAAACAGCGATCTCAATACCTATGATAAACGAGATCAGCAACTACCTACCAATGTCGGCTTAGAAAATATAACATACGCCCTTGATGAAAATAACGACCCACACATCTGGATAAGAGGATATGTCAATAACACAATACTTTATAGAAAAGGCCCCCTACGAGTGAAAGTAGCGAATGAAAAAGTAAATTCAGAAATACCTTCTGAGACTATATTACACCAAAACTATCCTAACCCATTTAACCCAACCACTACTTTTTCATTTGTTCTTAAAAGCGCGGGTAAGGTGAAGCTTTCGGTATATAATTTAGTGGGACAAGAAGTAGCCATTATTTTAGATAACCGATTATCGTCAGGAACTCACAGCATTAGCTTTAATGCGGCTCATTTGGCAAGTGGTACCTACCTGTATAAACTAAAAACTGAATTGGGTGTTTTCTCAAAAAAGCTAACCCTGATTAAATAACTATCTGGAAATGCTCGTGCAAACCTCGTGGGATGCAAGTTCATGCAGATGGTATATGCCGCTTGTCGTGACGCCATCGGGTGGAATGCGCCAGATAAATGATTGCCCTCAACAAAATCCGGCTTACAGGCTTTCCTGTTTGATCTTACGTGAAAACCCTGCTCTCATCTGAGAGTGGGTTTTTGTTTTTTTATTAATAATATTTTAAATACAAGCCAATAAATTATAATTAGCATGAGCCTACTCAATATTTTAGCCGCCGTTTTGTTTCTTGTTTTAGGATTTTTAGTTAAAAAATCTCCTTATCTAATTGCGGGCTTCAGCAAACTATCTGATGCCCAAAAAAGTACCCTGGATGAAGGTGGTTTTATACAATTCATCCATTATTCTTTGCTTGCTTTGGCGGCATTAAATGCGGGCTACTTTTTACTTTCCTACTTCTTTGGTTGGGACAAAACAACCGGAGATTCTTTCTTTAAATATTCCACCATTGCCATGGCTGTTTTTATGTTTTTCTTTTCTAAGAAATTCGCCCATACCAAAAGTCGCTAATATTTTTAGGCATCCTTTGGCTATACTTTTGGAGAGTCAGCAACAAGTTGTAAAGCGCTAAGCCACGCCTCACATATTAATCTTATAATTCCCTTTTACATTGCGCTCAATCTGGCGTTTCACGTCTTTCTCTTTGATTGAATCTCTCTTATCGAATTGCTTTTTACCTTTGGCTACACCAATCAGCACTTTTACTTTGCCATTTTTAAAGTAAAGCTTAAGCGGAATGATGGTAAATCCTTGTTGCTCAATGGCTTTCTCTAAAGCACGGATTTCTTTTTTATTGAGCAGTAATTTGCGTGGGCGGCGGGGGTCATGGTTATAATACGAGCCGTGCTCATACGGTTTTATATACAACTCCCGCAGCCAAACTTCCTCGTCCTGAATGAAGGCAAAGGAATCGGTGAAGCTCGCTTTTCCCTGACGTAACGATTTCACCTCGGTTCCTTTCAGAACAAGTCCCGCTTCGTACGTTTCCGACACGTTGTAATCGTGGCGCGCTTTACGATTTTTGAGGGAAGGCGTGTTATTTTTGTCGCTCATAAGAGCATGGGTTTTGGGGTGATGTTAGCTTGAGCTGCGAATCTGTAATTGTAGTGCAATTTTACAGTGCCTGCTTTCAGAAAGCTTACTTTCAATATCTATACTTGAAAGCCTAATTCTTTGAGCTTATCGAGTACATCCTTAGCCGGCTGCCGATTTGGGAAGGATCGATAAATACCTAATATTTGCTCGGTTTCAGCCTTCGCCTTTTCATTATTTGGATTGATTTCCAATACCGCAATAAATTCGCGCAATGCTTGATTGGCACTTTCTTTCATTTGAGAAGGATCTGAGTTGTAGATCAAGTGAATGCCATGCTTAAGGTGTACGGTTTCTTTAAGCTTGGTGATTTCAGATGAAGCCGGCTTATCATCCAGCATGCTCATCGCTTCCTCAAATTTTGCTTCAGAAACCAATTCATTCACCTGCTCGTCCAGCGTCATCTTTTTCTTTGATTCTGATGGAGAACAAGCCGTGATTAAACCAAGTGCAAGTAGGCTAAATAATAGTGCTTTCATAAATTAGGTTACTTCATATAAATTGGATTCGGACTAATACAGAGCAGAAAGATAAGCATACTTAGCCAGCCTATCACCTGTCGTCCGGTAGATAATTTCTCTTCTATATCAACCGGTGGATGTTCTACTTTTACGATAAAAGCAATGAAAAAACTCCAAAACACCCATATTAAAGAAGCCTGACCGGCTTCAATGCCACCAACAGCAAGGGTATAACCAATAGTGCCCATTAGCGAGACGGCCATCATTCCGGCTATCCAGATTTTTTCTGAGCGAAAGGCGCGGTTCATCAAAAGGTATAACAGAATCAGCCAAACCCCCCATTCTATAAATGGAATGGTACTGTATTCCAAAATAAGTTCTCTTAAAAACGGTAGTGCCTCCGCCCCTGCAAGTGCCGTAACAACCGTAAAAAAGAGCCGTGCCACCAACCGATGTTTCTTGTAGCCAATTAGAGAATATAGGATATGTCCACCATCAAGCTGACCAACCGGCATCAGGTTTAATGCGGTAAAAAAGAGTCCCAGCCAGCCGGCAAAAAGAAAGGGGAAATGATACATTTCCCACATAGGAGGCACGTTTTCGAACAAAGAGGCAAGAGCCGTGTATAGTAGGGTATTGCCAACCATCAGCACCCCTTGGCCGGCATCATCCGTCAAATGATCGGGATAGGTCCCATGCTGTGAAATATATGAATTCAACCCTTCGTGACCGGCGAAATTTTGCATATAAGTCGGCTCTGGGAGCGTTGCAAATCCTACCAGCAAAACGGTTAAAGCTACAATAAATCCCGCTATCGGTCCGGCTGCGCCCACATCAAATAGCTTGTGCATATTACTGATACGGTCCTTAATACGAATGACCGCACCAAGCGTGCCGATGCCTAAAGGAATGGGAATATAATAGGGCAACGTTACTTTAATTTTGTGATACACCGCCGCAAAATAATGCCCAAACTCATGAACTGTTAAAAAGGCTAATAACAACCCGGCGAATAATAATCCTCTGAGCATATCGCCGGTATCGGGAATTGCAAACGGGAACAAAACCGGGTCGAAACCAACAAAGTTAGCGCCGGCCATAGATACGAAAAACACGGTAAGCAGAAATAAGCCTCCGTGTTTTAAATAAGCTTTTAAATCTGGTTTGTTCTTGGGTTCTTCTTTTTGAGAAATCACTTCAAAATTGGTAGTAATTTCCTGCGGATACGGATTTGAACTCAAACGTCTCTTCTTATTAGGTTAATGGCTGTCTTAATAATGGCATCGTCATGCATCGCGCGCCACCACGGCCTCTGCAAAGTTCATGGCCCTGAAAACTAATTGCAATTTTCTGGCCTTTTTTGGGGACGAACTCTTTTTGGCTAAATTCTTCAATAAACTCAAACTGATTCATCAGGGTATATCCATGATCAACCAGCGTATTGAAGGTATTGGTATTACGTTCGTAACCAACAATTATTCCGGGAGCCAGCGCAAAAACATTGGCGCCATCAGTCCATTGTTCTCTGAACTGATTGGTACGATCTTCGCCTCCACATTTAATAAAATTGAACGATCGTCCCGTACCTTCTTCAAGCGCGGATTGCAGCGAGCCACGCATCTCCGTTTTAATGGAATCGCCATCTTTAAATAAAGCTACCACATTGTCATCCTGCTCCATAATTGCCGGTGGAAAAACAATGCACTCACTTTCATCGGCAAAAGTGAAAATGGTGTCTAAATGCATAGAGGACCGCTGCTTTGGGATATCTACCGCCAGAACGGTTTCAACGCCACTATTCAGCAGGCCTTCGGTTCCTTTCATTAACCCGCTGAAGGAAGTGCGCTCACTCATCCCTATTAATACCAATTTATCGGAAACCACCAACACATCACCACCTTCTATAGACTGATGCCCGGATATGCGAATGGCTTTGTCTTTAATGGAAGCAAATATCGGATGGAATTGAACCAGTGTTTCCATCATCAGCGACTCTCGAAGGCGTGCTTTTTTAGCCGCTCGTGAAACCAGAATGTTTTTCCCCACTATGGCTGCAAGATCGCGCGTAAAAAGGAGGTTCGGAGATGGATTTAGTGCAAATCCGGATGACTCTTTAAGGTAACCCTGAGTTACAAATATCAACAAGTCTTGGGCTTCCAGCCTCAGTAATTCTTTTTCTATGATGTGCAGGTTTTCTTCCGGAAATTCGCGAATCAGTTGCTCAATAAAATACGCGCGAGCATCTTTGTTTTTGAATACTTCTTTCACCAGATCAACAATTTCTATCACTTCGCCATCGCGCGGCATGGCAGTTTTGAAGACTTCGAGCATAGCCAAATGCTCTTCGCGTGCGTCTTCCTCAAAAATAATATCATCAAATAATAACTCGTCTTTGAGCTCAGGATTTACCAACGAAACTTCATGTCCGGGTGTATGAACGATCACCTTTTGCAGGTGCCCTACTTCAGAAGAAATATTAATATCCATAAAACAGTTAGCTTGTTAATTATTAGCAGCGGTGAAATATAACGGATACCCGCGGCATTTATAAGAAGTAATTGTATAAGCGAATCAATATCTTGGAGCGCCTTCAAAAACGAAACAAAATATGACTTCAAAGACAGAAATTGAATCGTTACTCTTCTTGATGGACGACCCCGATCCATTTGTTCAGGAGAGCGTAGAACATAGACTTCAGGAGCTGGGCGAGCGAGCCGTGCCTTTGCTCGACGAATACCAATCAGAGCTTAATGGACCTAAGGAAAAAAAGCGGGTAAATAAGGTAATCCACCGCCTTACCTTCGATACCTTAGAGTCTGATTTTATTGAGGTGCTTGAGGGAGGTTTAAAAACCCGGAAGTCGCTTGAAACCGCTATTTTTACATTAGCTCGCTTTGGTAAGCCTACCCTGCGAATTTCCAATTATCAGCACAAACTCGATCATTTTGCTGAAATGGTGGGGCCACAAATCCGGTACAAGCTGGATGATAAACGCAAAATGAAACGCTTACTTAAATTTGTTTTTGAAGACCTCAATTTCCGGGGCGATACAGAGCATTATCATTCTCCACAAAACTGTTTTTTAAATCAAGTAATAGACCAACGAAAAGGACTTCCTATCTCGTTGAGTTTGGTAGTTATGTTTATCGCGCATAGACTCGAAATGCCTTTTTTCGGTATCAACATGCCTATTCACTTTATGCTGAATTATGTGGGCGACAAAGAGGAACTGCTTATTGATCCTTACGACAATGGCGCTATTGTAACCTACGACCAGTGCTATTTTTTCCTAAAAAAGAATAACATCGACGCGCGACCCGAGCACTTTCAGATTGCCACCAATGTGGATATCGTGCTTCGTAGTATTCGTAACCTCATTCACAGTTACGAGCGTGAAGAAGAGCTGGAACGAGTGGAAGACCTACGAAAACTGCTCAACATTGCTGAAATGTATCAGATTTAAGATTTTGATACACTCGGCATCTTTTCTAACCAACGTATTGCGAAACAAGATGCTGCGCACTTTATTCTTCCCAGGAATATAAATCCGGCAGTTCATCCTCAAATAATATAGACTCATCTTTATAGAACTCAATAAAGTTTGGGGCACTTTTCTGTCCGGGATAGGGCGTATAAAAGTGATTATGTTTTTCCCGCTCAAAATTGGCGTTTCGCCACACCTGTAGGTAGGCAATTTTTCGCGATTGCTTGGTGGCATTAATGCCTTCCATCATAATATCGGTCCACCAGGTCGGGTCCGGAAGAGCTTCAATTCCCGTTTCGGTTAAAGCAGCTACTTTGTGTTTTTTATCCGCAATGGTAGTTATCAATTCAAGGCTCTTAGTGAAATTCACGGAGTCTTCGGCATGCGTATTTTCATTGGCGGGATGCCCCACATCCCAGTAATTATCCAAACCAATAATATCCACATAGTCATCGCCCGGGTAGGCATAATAATACGCGCCCTCGCCTTCACTTAAATCCATTCGACTACGATCTGGCGAAAAGGCATAAATGGCGTTATGAACCTGCTTTTCGTTCATCAGATAATCCACCGTGAATCTCCATAAGGTGACATAATCTTCTTCTGACGTAAACCCTTTACACCACCAAAACCAGTCGCCATTGTGTTCGTGATATGGACGAAAAATAATCGGAATCGGTTCTACGGCATGGAAAAACGAAGCTAATGTATCTAACACCGTTTTGTAATACGCATGGTTTTCGCCACCGGGAATAATAGCATGAACAGCACTCGTAGTATCATAAAAGCTTTGGCCGGTTACCGGGTTTGCTTGATGCCAAGCAAACGTATTCACTCCTCCACGACTATATGCTTCCTTTACCCATTCTATGTTTTGTTTTTTCCGTTGAAGGTATTGTTTTTCGTTTTTCTCAAATTGTTCAAATCCACCGAAATCTAAACCATACACGGCAGGAAAAGAACCGGTAACATCCTTTACGTCGGAGCGATTTTTATCTCCCGCCCAAGTATAGCCATATTCGAGCGTAGCCTGATGGCCAAACATAGTTTGAGTTGCCGCCAGCTTATGTAGATTTTTATAGAGAGCTACCGTCTCGGTATTAGCATTTTCATCAATGAGTGAAAGAGCCGCCTTATTATCCTGTTTTTGTGCACATCCCGCCATCAACAAAATCACAAAAATTAAGCGTATAGAATTTACCATAGTTCTCGATATTGATTTAATCAATTGAATTGACAATATGTTTTTATAATCATGGAGCAAGTTTTTTAACCAACTCTTACGACCTGACACTTCCCTCTATTCGGACCGCAGGTTTGTGATTGGCCTCGCTTTTGCGGCGCGCAAGGTTTGAGTGCTAATGGTAAACAGCGCCAGCAATGCGGCAATAATTGCACCGGAAACATAAACGGGAAATCCAATAGGTGCTTTATTTGAAATGAGATTAAGCCAGAGAGAATTTAGTAACCAGGTAAACGGCGTGCTAATGACAATGGCAATCAAAATCATCCACAAATATTCTTTGGAAAGCGTTAGCACCAACTGATTAACGGAAGCCCCCAGCACTTTTCGGATACCAATTTCTTTTACTCGTGTTTCGGCAGAATACATGGCCAGGCCCAGCAAGCCTAAGCAAGAAATGAAGATGGAGAATACGGCCACTAAGCCTATTATTTTAGTCACATCTACAAAGATGAGTACGCTTGGGTTTTCTCTTAACTGCTCGTCTAAAAGAGTATAGGAAAGCGAGTACGGGCTATCCATTGACTCCCAAATTTCATCCAAACCGCCAATGAACGCCAAACTTGTTCCTGGGTTGGTTTTTACCACTGCAATAAATGCAAAATCCGGCTTATAAAATAATACAGTGGGGTCGTTGGATTGAACCGGATCTACGGAAATGAAATTCTGCACTACGCCTACTATCTGCTCCAGCCCTTTCTCGTAATCGATATTTATAAACTCGCCAATAGCTTTTTGTGGGCTTTCAAACCCAAGCCGGGAAATCACCTCCGTGCTTACAATGACCGATGAGGTTGAATCTGTTCGTCTTTCAGGATTAAAGTTTCGACCGGCCACTAAATTTAATCCCATGGTTTCCAGATAATACTCATCCACCCGAATAGATTGTGCTTCAATTTCAGCTTTTCCCTCTCCTTTCGGGAGAATATTGACCGTGTACATGGCCCCCATAGCCGGCACTAAGTTGGCAGATGCTACCGATTGTACCTTGGGGTCTTGCAGTAATTTACCCCGTAAAAGTTGGTAATCCACCCCTTGTAATTTAATATTTACTACCGAATCTTGATTAAACCCATAGTCGGTATGTGCCAAATGCCGAAACTGTAAGTACAAAATGAGCGAAGTACTAATGAAAATAATAGAAAAACTAAACTGACCTACGGTGATAATTTTCTTCAACGTTTGGCTTGAGAAACGCCGGCCTTGCGCAATCCCTTTTAGTACTTCGGCGGGATTGAATGAGGATAAATAAAGTGCAGGATAAAAACCGGCAACCACACCAACTAAAATAGTAAACAGTAAAAATATGGCTAATACGTATGGCTTTAAAAGCATGGAGGCATCAATCTTCATCTCCATAAAACTCATAAAAAACAGACCGTTAAATTCAGGGATGAGCCATTGCACCAAAAAGTAGGCAAACAGCAGCGCAAATAATGCAATCATCACGGCTTCTACTATAAACTGTTTGATAACGCTGGAGCGATAGGCCCCATGCACTTTTCGAACACCCACTTCTTTCCCTCTGTTTAAGGCTCTTGCCACCGTAAGACTGATGTAATTAAAGCATGCAATTAGGATGATAATAGCCGTAAAGCCCAATAGAAACCACAATACAATAGCCGGCATTACCTCGCCATTTTCGTTGTATTTGGTTTCGCCTAAATTAATTTTGGTTATGGGTTGAACCACAAACTGCTTGATACGAGAAGCTCCATCGTCGGAGTAGGTAAGCCCAATTTGCTCTTGTATTTTTTGCTGAAACTCATCCAGATTTGTTCCCTTTTTTAGTTGTACGTAACTATAAGAATTCCAGAGAAAGGGAGCCCATTTTTCCGTCCGTCCAACCAGCTTTTTATTTGTTTTCATGGTAGAATAGGAACCAATCATATCAAAGGTCATGTGCGATTTGGGCGAGTCATCAATAATACCGGTTACCGTATATTCTTGTCCATTTACCTTGTGGAAAGTTTTGCCCAGAGCACTTTCGTTTCCAAAAAGCTTCTTGGCTGTTTCGGGGGTAAGCACTGCGCTTCCGGGTTCTTGTAAGGCGGTGATAGGATCTCCCTGTAGCAACATATATCCAAATACAGAAAGGAAATTGGGTGTGCTATATATTCCGTTTAAGCCGACATCAGGCCCAACCGTTGCAAAACTTCCCTGAAACATTCGGCTGATAGGAACGGCCTTTTCCACTTCAGGATATTGGGTAGCTAATAAATCAGACAATGAAAGCGGCGAAATAGCATAAGAGCTAATGGGTTGTGTGTTATCCGCAGAGCCAATTTCTGAGGTAATGCGAACTAACCGTTCTTTGTTGGGGTGAAATTGATCATAGCTTTTCTGATCGATGATAAATAAAATCATAAGTAGGCAAACGGCTAAACTCGCCGCCATCCCCAGTACGTTGATGAGCGAAAAACCCAAGTGCCTTTTCATATTTCGCCAGCTTACTTTCAGATAATTAAAAAACATGGTGCTATTCCAGGTTAAGGATTGAAGGATGAACCAAGGCATAGAGCGGGCTATTTGACTCCAAAATTTGAGTCGAGCTTTTGTATGCCCTTCTTCTTTTTTATTGAGATGAAATTCCTCTTCCAAATCCCCGATAAGATGATGCAAATCGGGCGGAAGCAGCTTGTCTAAAAATGATATGATATACGTGCGAATTGACATTCTAACGGTTGCTTTAGTTACTTGTGGGAACCCAGCCTAAGCCAATATCTGGCAGTCGTGCCCATGCGTTGTCTTGTACCGCTTTTACTTGTTGAAGTGCAGTTATGCCTTTTTGAGTCAGCTTAAAGAAGCGTTTCGAGCGGCCGCCCCGTTCTTCTGTCGGCTCACTATCCCACGAGTCCAGATATCCTCTTTTCTTCAGGCGCTTAAGCGGAACATAGACTGCTCCCACCGATAAATCCTGTCTGGTTAGTTCGGAAAGATGCTGGCGGATTTCCAGCCCATACGCTTCTTCCTGCAACTTCCACACTGAAAGCAGAATTAGCTCTTCCATACGGGATACAATGTTCATGCCATTTGTTTTAATTATTAAAACTAATACACGACAAGAGTACTAAAGTTCTACAAAAAGAAAAAATTAAATCTCAGAAGGGCATTTAAATCTTCCTGACAACCGCAAACACAAAAATACATCCACCCACTAAAAACCTGATTCCGGTTCCAACATTGAAGAAGAGGATTTGGCCCAGTCCGTATAGGAAAAAGAAAATGGCCAACAGCGACATCACCACATTGATGAGTTGGGGGAGTATTTTGATTCGCTATCAAACCCAGACAAAAAAATTCAAAAGCTACTTGAATTTGGCCTCTTAAATTTGTGAACGATAAATATATTTGTTTATAAATGGCATTCACAAACTTGTGGAATACTAAATTCTATTAAGTTGTCTTGACCCCCAAATTAAATGGATGAAATCATCCCCATACCATTTCTAAAATAATATTATATCAATAATGAGAGGGTTACACTTGAGATTATAATGGCTTAGTTATAGACCAAGAAATATTATAGTGAAAACAAAAATTAAAAATAATACCGAGGAAATTGCCACATATAATATAGATAAGTCAGTAACTTTGGTAACTAAGCCATCCTTAATTATTACTTTATGATTAATACTGTCTGCTTTTATTTTAGATGTATAATTAATTTTACCTTCAGCTACATTGCCGACCCTTGGATAATTAAATTCTTGCCAAAGAGTTAGTTCATCTGAATACCGATGTTTAGTTTCACTTTTAGTTACAACGCCATTCTTGACCGTTAACCTTTTTGTTCCATCTTCCAATAAATACGTGTCATCAGGAGCTTGAACACCATCGATCATAACCTTATCCTTAACATCTGCTTTTACTAGCTCAATTTCGGTGCCATCATCTAATCTCTTGAGTTCAATATCATTTACCTGGAGATATTTGTTTCGAAGGTATAATGCAACATCTACATCAGGAATAATGTTTTCGTTACCTAAAAGGAAAAGTTCTTTTTCAGAAACTGACCCATCTGGTTTTAGCGCTAACACGGCTTCATCTAAGTACTTATGATTGTAAAGCTTTTTATGATCGCCATAATCTATTAAAAGTGATTGGGCTTCTGGCAAATATTCCCACTTGCCATCAGACACATTTCCATTCTTTGATAGATATACTGTGCCATCTCTCTTGAAGATGAGCTTTTGATACGAGTTATCGCCGCCATTAGATACAACCCAAGGCTTATCCACGAGAAGAGAGTCCTGATCTAAATCAGCACTAAATTTTTTAAGTCGAGGAATGAGATCTGATATGTAATACTTCATATTTAATGAATTGAATGCACCTGATGCTTTTATAAGCACCTATCAATTATAAATCTAATAAACTTAAAGAGGAAATGCTCCTTAGATTCGTGAACGGTAAATATATTTGTTTATAAAGGGCACTTAAATCTTCCTGACGACGGCAAACACAAAAATACATCCACCCACTAAAAACCCGATCCCGGTTCCAACATTGAAGAAGAGGATTTGGCCCAGTCCGTATAGGAAAAAGAAAATGGCCAACAGCGACATCACCACATTGATGAGTTGGGGGAGTAATCGATCGGGGGACAACACACCATCCCGATATCCCTTCCAGCTTCCCATTGGGGTTACTTTGGCGTAGAATCTTTTAAGAGTTTCATCTGATTCCGGTCTGGTAACAAAGGTTGCAATAAGCCACGATACCGTAGAAAAGGCCGTTGTTATAATCATTCCATCCTCAAAACTGTAGCCCATTTGATTGGAGAAAACTGCGCCGATCATGGCTGCAATCATAGCCGTGATTTCACTCCAGGCATTTATTCTCCACCAGAACCAGCGTAAAAGCAGCACGCCTCCAATACCCGCACTTAACGAGAGAATAAACTCCCACCCGCCGGAGACCGAATCGAAGAAATAGGATACCACAACTCCCAGAACGGCCATCAAAAGAGTGGCTAAACGAGAAATAAGTATATAATGCTTTTGTGCTTTATGCTCTGTTTCAAATTCGTCTTCTGTTTTGATGAAACGCTTATAGAAGTCGTTCACCACATACGAACTTCCCCAATTCAGTTGAGTTGAAATGGTGGATACAAAAGCTGAGAGAAACGCGACCATCAGCAGACCCATCCATCCTACCGGCAGCACTTCCATCATCATAAGCGGATAACCGGTTTCAGGATCTTCCAAACCAGGAAATACAACCATAGCAACCAAGGCCACCAAAATCCACGGCCACGGGCGCACGGCATACATCAGAATATTGAACAGCAGCGTACCGCCAACCGCATTTCTTTCATCTTTTGCGGAAAACATACGTTGTGCAATATAGCCACCTCCGCCGGGCTCGGCGCCGGGATACCAAGCCGCCCACCAGTTCATACCTATCCAAATGAGTGCGGTAGTAAGCGCAATTTTGGGATTGGTAAAAGGATTGAAGCTAAATACATCATAATCGGTTGTGGCCAATAGCTGAGTTTTTAATTCGGCAAGGCCACCAATGTGATCCACCGAAAAATAAGCCAAAGCAATAACGCCAGCCATAGCTAATATGAATTGCACGAAATCGGTAACAATCACGCCCCAAAGTCCTGAAATAGCAATGTAAATGGCAATCAATCCGTACAAAACTAAAATGGCTACCCACTGGTCGGCGCCGGTTACTACGGTGAGAATTTTTGCCATCCCAACAGTTACCCATCCCATCACAATGCAGTTGAAGGGAAAGGCGAAATAAAGCGCTCGAAATCCTCGCAAAAAGCTGGCGGGTTTCCCTCCATAGCGAAGTTCAATAAATTCTACATCGGTAAGTACATCGGCCCGCTTCCAAAGCTTAGCGTATATAAAAACGGTGACAATCCCCGAAATCATCCAGTTCCACCAGAACCAGTTACCGGCAATTCCCTGCCTCGCCACAATTCCCGTGATGGCCAGCGGTGTATCAGCCGCAAACGTGGTGGCTACCATAGAAACACCAACCAGCCACCAGGGTAGATTTTTCCCTCCTGCAAAAAAATCGTCTAAAGACTCTTGTCCCTTAACTTTGGCTGCCCATGCAACGGCAATCATGAGTAGAACATAACCGGCAATAACAAGGTAGTCTAACGTCTCAAAAGGCATATTTCGGAATGGTGTTTGGGAATGTTGGTCGGATTAAATAACGCTCCGATTATATGGAATTTTTTACGGACCGCGCAACCATTTCTAATCCTTGTCCTTCATAGTCGGACGATTTATATGGGGAATTCCACTTTCAATCCACTTCGGTGCTTTCTCGCCTTTTAAGAAATGCTCGTGCCATTGGAAAGCCCGGGTGGCGTAATCAATTTGGTTTTCTTTCTGGCGCAATCCATGGTTTTCTCCTTCATACACTAACATCACATACGGTTTTTCCATACGCCGCAGGGTGTTGTAAAGCTCTACTCCTTGATTAAAATCTACCGCTCCATCAGCAGTTCCAAACTCAACCAGCAGCGGGGTAGTGTTATTTTCCATTTGGAAGATGGGCGAGTTTTCGATGAATTTATCCCAATCTTTCCAGTAAGGCTTTGAAAAACGACCCTGACTCACTTCAAAAATCTGCGCATCGGGCGTTCCGGAATTCCAGTACACCGAGCCGTACATGCTCACCATATTGGTAAGTGGCGCACCGGCTACGGCCGAATTAAAAATGTTTGTTTGGGTGATAATAAACGCGGTTTGATACGCGCCCCATGAATGACCTGTAAGCCCAATTTTATCTTTATCAACCATGCCGGTTTCCAGTACTTTTTCCACCGCGGGAACCACACTTTCTACGGCCGATACTCCCGGATCTCTGAGCACATAATTAATATCGGGCTCAAATACGAAATATCCTTCTGAGGAATAACGTCGCATACTGTACGGACTGGTGCGAGTTGGCGTGCTATAACTATGCATTGTTTGCGAACGCAATTCGTAGATATACGTGATCATCGGATATTTCTTTCCTTCCTCATAATTGGCCGGATAAAGGAGCCTGCCCTGCAATTTATCTCCTCTTTTATTGGTGAA
>JBDNFJ010000240.1:0-6570 GCA_041689895.1 Gracilimonas sp.
AGAAACGATATTGGGGCAAGCACTTTTGGGCGACGGGCTATGGAGCCTGGAGCACAGGAAATATTACCGATGAGATGGTGCACCAATATTTAGAGCACCATAGAAATAAAAATGATGAAGATAACTCAGATTTCATCTTGTAATGATAGCCGGGACTTTCAGTCCCAACCCAAACCCCTGCACTTTCAGCGCTGGTTGCTTTAATCACGGAGATACCGCATCTGCGTTCCGCTCCGCTCCACTTGTGCGGCATGACGGGGGTGTTGATGTTTCCCCAAACACGATTCTGAATTCTGTGTTCTGTATTCAGTGTTCAGTGTTCAGTGTTTCGAATTCTGTCCTTTTCACCTTCTAACCTCTGATTCCCTTTCCCACCCTAACACCCTAACACTTTAACACCCAAACACCCAAACACTCAAACACCCTAACACTCAAACACCCTAACACTTTACTAGTGTAATCATAGCGACAGGGCAGGGTTTATTACTGGCTGGATATTCAAATCGATACCGAATTTCACTTTTCTCGGTGGATTCTTTATGAGCTTATTGTTATCCTCGCATCGTATAAGAGAATGCAAAGTTTAAGGTTCATTTCTAATTGATCTTAAACAGTAAATAATAATAAATTCAATAAATATCATGAGAGCAACACTTCAGACGTTATGTCTTTTTTTAAGTATATCTTTACTATTCACTTCCTGTAATGACTCACCCTCAGATTCCAATAATAGCGGATCACTAATTGCCGTCATTAACTAATCACCGGATACCCCCGAAGTAGGGCAGCAAATCACGCTTGATGCAACTTCTTCAAAGGACGTAGATCTAATTGGCTACGAGGTTAATTGGTCTATCAGCAGTAAGCCAACCGGCAGTTCGGCCACAATTGATAAATCAACTAAAACCATCACCGCTTTTACCCCAGATGTAGCGGGCGATTATGAAGTGAAACTGGAAATCGGTAATGCTACCGAAGGCATTTCTGCCTCCGAGAAGACGGTCATAAACGTAATTGATGCAGAGGCTGTGGCTATAGAATTAAGTGGTTCAATTTCTGAAGAATCGACCTTAGCCAATATCTTTACCGATCCAACGAAACCCGACTATATGGTGGTAGGAACGCTGGATATTAATGCAGAATTAACCATTGAGCCCGGCGTTGTTATTTATGTTCAGCAAGATTTGGGAATCAATGTGAATGGATCCGGCTCTATTATTGCCGATGGAACAGCCGATAGTTTGATTGTGATTACCGGCGAAAGTCAGACCGTGAATGGAACCTGGAGGGGAATTAATGTCCACTCAAATTCGGTAGAAAATTCCATCAGTTATGCCGAAATAAATTATGGCGGCAGCAGGTCTGCGGCTACCTATTTTAAAGCTTCTGCTCTGATGATTGATCATGCAAAATTACAATTGTCCCATGTCCTTATTTCTCATAGTGGAGGATATGGAATTCAAACACGACGAGATGATTCCCAGTTTCCTATGAGTAACATGCGGTTTGAGGAAAATGACAAGGACCACGGGTACATTCACACCAGCCAAATGCAATATTTTGATAGCGCCAGCTCATTTGATGGTGGCTATGTAACCGTTTATGGCGGAGGAACCACGGATGATATGGACATCGCTGTATTAGATGGAGCCAAGTATAAAATTTCCGGTGGAATAGATTTTAACCATAACGTGACCATTGATGCAGGTACACAGTTTGAATTTGCGGCAGATGTCAACTTTGATGTAAATGGAGGTGCTTCCATAGTAGCCCGTGGAACAGCTCAAGACAAAATTGTATTCACCGGTACGAGCAAATCACCAGGTGCATGGAGGGGAATCTTCATATCATCGAGCTCCGTCGATAATATTTTTGAACATGTGGAAATTAGTTATGGCGGCAGCAGCGACATAGCCACCTATTTTGGTAAAACAAATATGGCGATTGATAATGCTAAAGTTACGCTAAGAGATGTATCCTTTACCGGAAGTGCGGGATATGGCATTCAAACACGCCGTGGCGGTTCAACCTTTAGCGTCGAAAATAGCACGTTTGATAATAATGCTAAATCCGATATGCGTATTCATGTCGCGCAAGTTCATTTCATCGACAATCAAACCAATTTTAATGGTGGAGATGTTGAAGTATATGGCGGGGATACGGAGGATAGTGGCTCAGAAACCTGGAGCAAATTGAATGATGGCACGTATTACTTTTCAAGTTCAGCCAGCATTAATAATAAAGTAACCATAGAAGAAGGTGCTTATTTCGAAATGGGCACCGATGTAGTTCTGTCCGTATCCGGATCAGAAAGTACCATAAATGCGGTTGGTTCTTCCGGCAACTTGATCACTTTTTCCGGACGATCTAAAGCTAAAGGTGCATGGGGCGGTATTTTGATTACCTCATCCTCTGTGGATAACTTAATGGACCATGTGAAAATTGAGTATGGTGGCGGTAGAGTTCTTGCTACCTATTCAGATAAAGCAAACATGGCGATACACAACGACGGTACGCTAACCCTCAAAAATTCTTTTATTGAGAACAGTGCGAAATATGGAATTATTGAGCGTACTAGCCATAACGCTCATTTAACTACCATAAATGTTAGCTATGCCAATAATGGTGATGCTAATGTGCACACAGACTAACAGCTAAAATCAGTAGAATTTAGCATCACTTTTGTGATCAAAATAAAATGGGTGCCGATTAATATCGGCACCCATTTTTTATATCTACTATTTATTAAACCTGCTAACTTCTACAATCAATTTGGTCTACTGCTCCAGCCGGTTGGTTTTAGTTAGTGTTGCTACCTCAAAAATTGTTTCCCATCCTATGCTGACGAACATACAAGAAACCCAGAGATCCGTTCTGGTATTAGCATAATTGCTGATAGCTGCATTTTACGATTATTAGGAAACAACTCACCATAGTCTGCCTTGTCTCCGGAAATTCCATAGGTTTTATTATCTATGAGAAATAATCATCAGTATGGCATAGAAAAATCAGCTTTATTTATAGCTGGTGAGTCTCACCAAGATAGTGTACCGATGCAATCTTTGAGTATCTCATTTCCTACTTTGCGGGAGATAGTATAGGAAAAACTCCAGAACCACAGTTAATAAACGGAAAGGTCTATTCTTTATGGTTCTGAGGTTTTATTTAAACGGACAGGGCATCATGCACAAGTTTATCCTGTTCGGCTTGGTGTATTTTCTTTTGGCCTGCGGCTGGAGAAGCGGAGGCTTGTCGGCCAACATAGCTTAGTTTTTGTCCCGCTTGCAAAAGCTCTATAAAACGAGGGGCAACAAATGTCCAAGCACCCATGTTTTTGGGCTCTTCCTGGCACCATACAATTTCTTTTACGCCTTTGAAATTCTTGAGATGCTCTTTAATCTCATCATCTGCAAAAGGATAGAATTGTTCGAGTCGGGCGATGGCCACGTCTTTGATGTCGTTGTCTTGGCGGTATTTCATGAGATCGTAGTACACCTTACCGGAGCAAATAACCAGTCGTTTGATGGACTTTGGATCGGTGAAGTCTTTATCTACAATAAATGGGTGAAATTTTCCATTGGCCAAATCATCTCGATTTGAAGTAGCCATTGGGTGGCGAAGCAGGCTTTTTGGAGTCATTAAAATAGCCGGCTTTTTGGTGTCCAGCAGTGCTTGACGACGGAGCATGTGGTAGTATTGAGCCGGAGTAGTCACATTCATTACCTGCATATTATCCTCTGCGCAAAGCTGTAGAAAGCGTTCAAGGCGTGCAGAAGAGTGCTCTGGTCCCTGGCCTTCATAAGCATGTGGTAGGTTCATTACCAGAGCAGATTTCTGTCCCCATTTAGCTTTACTGGAAGAAATAAACTGATCGATAATGGTTTGTGCACCATTGGCAAAATCACCAAACTGAGCTTCCCAAATAACCAAAGCGTCCAGTCTTTCAGAACTGTAGCCGAATTCGAAGCCAAGAGCCGCAAACTCGCTCAACAAGCTATTATGCACATGAAAACGAGCCTGATCATCTGAAAGGTTGTTGAGAGGGACGAATTTCTGATTGGTTTCGGTGCCATGTAAAACGGCGTGGCGATGAGAGAATGTCCCTCGTTCCACATCCTGCCCGGTTAAACGTATGGTAGTCCCCGATTTCAGCAATGAGCCGAGCGCAAGAAGCTCCGCAAATCCCCAGTCTATTTTCGGTTCGTTATTATTTACAATTTCTGCACGCTTGGCTAACTGTTTAAGCAGCTTCGGATTAGCGTCGAAATTTTTAGGCACGGTATTTAGCTTAAGGGCAATATCCTCCAAACCATCCGCAGGATAAGTTGTATCCGGATAGGCCTGCCATTTACCTTGAGGAGTTTCGGTGCGGTCTATCAGATTATCCGTTATCTCAATATTCGGTGACTTCTTAGCATCCTCAAAAGCCTCTTGCAGCAGCTGATCAAATTCATCAAAAATCTGCTGAGCCTCTTTTTTAGTTAGCTCTCCATTTTTTACCAGATGCTCGGTATATAGATCTCGTGCCGGGGCATGATCATTAATTTCCTTATACATTCCGGGTTGTGTAAATGCAGGCTCGTCACCTTCATTATGGCCATGCTTACGATATCCAATCAAATCAATAACCACATCCTTCCCAAATTTCTGACGATATTCGAGCGCTACCTGAATGGCATGAACAGCCGCTTCCGGAGTATCTCCATTCACATGGAAAATAGGTGCAAGAATCATTTTGGCGAGATCAGAAGCATCTTCGGTTGATCGCCCATCTTTGGGTAACGTAGTAAAACCAATTTGGTTGTTGATGATAATATGCATGGTTCCACCGGTTTTGTAGCCCTCCAGCTGCGACATATTCAAGGTTTCAGCTACTACGCCTTGCCCTGCAAATGCGGCATCACCATGTAATAAAACAGGGATGATACGTTTCTCGGAATCGCCTTGGTCATGTTGCTCATCTTGCATGGCGCGTGCAGCCCCCTCAACAACCGGATTTACAGACTCAAGATGACTTGGGTTTGGCATCAACTGCATTTCAATAACCGAACCATTGCCGGCTGTATGTTTTCCTCTGGCCCCAAGGTGATATTTTACATCTCCTGAGCCTTGGATGGAATCCGGATCTATATTCCCTTCAAATTCAGCAAATACGCGGTGATAGGGCTTGTTCATAATGTTGACAAGCATATTCAACCGGCCACGGTGGGCCATTCCCATAAAAATTTTCTCGATGCCGTACGTACCCGCTTCTTCCAACATAAAGTGGATCATGGGGATCAGTGTATCCGCTCCTTCAAGTGAAAAGCGCTTATGGCCGATGTATTTTTTATGCAAGAATTCCTCAAATGCCATGGCTTGATTGAGCTTGTGAAGAATCTCCCGCTTGTTATCTTTGCTCAATTGGGCATTGTTTCCGCTTGATTCCATAGTTTCACGCAGCCATTGTCGCTCATCCAGATCCAGCAGATACATGTATTCTACCCCAATATTTCCACAATAGGTATCGCGCAACAGACTTATGATTTCACGAAGTGTGGCGCGTTCTTTACCGCCTAAACCGCTACAATAAAATTCGCGATCCAGATCCCAAAGAGAAAGTCCATAATAATCTAAATCCAGTTCCGGGTTTTCACCGGGTTCTTTTTCCAACGGATCAAGGTCAGCCAGAACATGGCCACGCATGCGGTACATACTGATAAGCCTCCAAACGCCTACTACGCGCTGATCGTGCTCCAGCGTATTTGCATTACCGGAAAAAGGGCCGGAGTAATTATCCGTTCCGTAGGGTAGGGGCTCGTAAGGGATGTCGAGGTCGGAAAATATTTGTTCGTAAAAATCCTCTTGTCCGCTTAACAGGTCATCCATTTTTTTGAGGAACATGCCCGACTCGGCGCCTTGAATCACCCGGTGATCGTAGGTAGAAGTGACCGTCATAACTTTGCTAATACCCAACTGATTCAGCACTTCTTGCGACATAGCCCGGTATTCAGCCGGATGTTCAATAGCCCCGGTTGCAATAATGGAACCCTGAGTTTTCATGAGTCGCGGAACCGATGATACCGTTCCTAAAGTACCCGGATTGGTGATACTGAGGGTAGTTCCCTGATAATCCTCGATTTTAAGATTACCATTTCTGGCTTTGGCAATTAGTTCGGCATAGGCATGTAAGAACTCCTTAAAGTTCATTTTGTCCACGCCTTTAATATTAGGTACCACAAGATTTCGAGAGCCATCTTTACTTTGAAGATCAACGGCTACTCCAAGGTTTACGGAATCAGGTTTAACGCGGTAGTGACTGCCGTCTTTATATAGGTAAGAGCTATTTAAATTCGGAAAATCTTTCAAAGCTCTGATAATAGCCCACGCAATAAAATGCGTGAATGAAGCCTTAGGCTCATTCTTTTGCAATAAATACCGGTTGATAATTACCCGGTCTTCCACCATCATTTTAACAGGCAGCACACGCAGAGAAGTAGCGGTTGGCACTTCAATACTCTCGTCCATATTCTCGACGATTTTTATAGCCACGCCTTTAATTTTTTCGAGCTCTGCATTTTTTGGTACTAC
>JBDNFJ010000241.1:0-2352 GCA_041689895.1 Gracilimonas sp.
ATCACGCGATCGGCAAGCAATGGCTTAAAAATTTCGGCTAAATCTAACGCCAACGAATATCTCCTGTCGCCCGGCTCGTGCAAAAATGAAACTAAAGGTGATAATTGCGTTCGATAAATCTCGGTCAGGCAGGTAGTGTAAACCATAGCGTTCCCAAACGAAATAAGGGCATTTACCGCATTATCTGGAGGATTTTTGACACGTTTTTCAAAATCATAGGTATCTCCTAAGATAGTTGGAAATGCTGCATAATAGCTTTGGCGAATATTACCCTCTAATCCCATTAGTTGAGGAATATCCTTCGAAAGCGGAACTTCTTCCATATGCTTTTCAATGCGGGTAATATACTGGGTAAGGTCACCGGCCCGTCCATTATAATATTTTAGATTTCGAAGTATGTTATATCCAGAGCCCATTACCAATTGTAATGCTAAACGCATGCGCTTTAGCGGGCTTTTATAGTGCTCCACCTGGCTCACTAATAGAAATCCACTCAATAAATAATCTCGGGGATAGTAACTTCCACTGTAATGTCCGTAGTAATTAAATAGATGAGCAGGAATATTGTTTTTGGATAGAAATTGCAACATTCGGGCGTTAAAATTTATTTCACTGAAAATCATCAGCGAGTCCACATCATCAATAGGTATCACACGTTTATTTAACGAATCAAATTCTTTTTTGAACTTTCCGGCTTCCGTTACTAACTCCCAATCTTGGAATTCTTCATCCTCCACACCGGTTGCTTCCATCAGTTCTTCCTCCTCTTTATAGGGAAGAAAGAAGAGCGTGTTTTGCTTTCGCATAAGTTTCCCGGAAGTGAATATGTAGTAAGGTCGACGCATTGGCTTTTATTTATAACCCAACCAAGGTTTTGAAACTCTTGGAGAGTTGTTTTTTGGTATTCAACTATAACAAAGTTCGTTGTATGAACAACTTTTGCAAATATGCCACTCTACCGTTTTAGGTGGCTTTTTGAGTGATTTAATTTTTCGGATATTGGGTAATATTTTAGCTTCAATCTTCTTGCGATCGGCTTGTGATAAAACTACACGCTCCGTTTGGCGCAGCTTGGGATAGTTTAGTTCACCGATATAGCCTCTCTTATCCGGTTCGCCGGCATGCTCTTCCACAGAGTGCTCATCCGCAACGGGTATCCCCTTTTGTTCCAAGTACCACATATAATATTTGAGTTGCCATATATGAGCTTTGCTCAAACTGGCTGACTTTTTTACTTCGTGAATGATTTTCTTGTGGTGATCCATCCAGTCCACCACAATTACCCCATCGATGGATACTTCTTTATTTTTACGCTTATAACTGGTTTCGTGGATATGCTTGCCCATACGTACCGCATCACTTTCTTGCTCACACTGTATATTATGAGCAAAAAACCACAGCTTGCGAGGACATACAAAATAGTAGGCTACTTCGGTTCCGGTTATAGGTTTATCTTTATTCATTTTCTTTTTGATTCTATGTCAACCCTCCAAGGGTTTGGAACCCTTGGAGGGTTATTATTTTCAAGATTCAAATAACGAAGTACACTCCTCGATATCCAATTTGCGATGTATAGACCTGAAATTCGCCCTATCTCCAAACCACTGCATGGCATCGTCTTTTTTGACATTCGTGAGCTTATCTACCATATACGCATGCCAGCTGCTAAAGGGCCAGTCATCCAAGTTTTTAGTGAAGCCGTGGTGAATTGGGTTGTTGTGGATGTAAGCAATAAGTCGCACGAAATACTCATCAGAATCAATTTGCTTCCGTCTGAAATTCGGGATAAAAAGGCTGCCTTTTCGATTGTACTTTTTGTTGTAGGCTTGGGTATATCCATTAAAAAGATGGGAAAATTGCCTGCTAATTATAGCAGGCAACCCTCCAAGGGTTTGGAACCCTTGGAGGGTTAAATTCGGTTCCTCTCTCTTTTTTCTTAGAAACTCTAATATTTCCTCTTCACTTTTCACCTTCACCATCAAGTGCAAATGATTAGGCATCAGACAGTACGCGTAGGTATCCACCACAGGGTGTACATGTTGCAGATATTTTGCAAGAAAATAATTGTAATTATCCTCACAGCGGAACAGATTCTCGCCGCCATTGGCGTGAGTCCAGAGGTGATATACATAACCCGATTCTAAAGGTATTCGCTTTTGTGGCATTTTGTTTTTCTATTTGTAACCCTCCAAGGGTTTAGAACCCTTGGAGGGTTAGCACCCAAGCTATTTTCATAGCTTCATTTGTTCCCGATAAGAGATCTCTTTTTCACGATATCATTACAATTGTTCTGAACTCACAACACTTTGACGCTTTTTTGTTTTGAACAGAGAACGATTTTTTAAATTTCTA
>JBDNFJ010000242.1:0-2007 GCA_041689895.1 Gracilimonas sp.
CCCGTTCGCCCTTTTTTCCTGTTTTTGGTTGTGATGAACCGCTTTGAATGAACCCAACCCTTTTATTTCAACAGAATTCTTCATGATGATTTGATCACGAATGATAATACCCAGTGTTTCTAAAAACTCGTTTGTCATAATGTTATAGTTTGATCGTTAATCCTCCAAAAATCTGGAAAGGGCGTTCCTGATAGCCATCCCAAATTTCGTATTTCTGCCCCAGTACATTCAATACTTTTGCATAAACGCCAAAGGTATCGTTAATTTGATACTCGCCACCTGCATTTAAAAGCGCAAAAGCACTTAAGTTTGAAGTTGTTTCGGGAGATTCCCGAGAGCCAATATATTCTGCCCAGCCATTAATTGTAAGTGCTTTTATAGGTTTGTATGATAAAGTCGCTTTTAGTCCGAGTTTTTCTTCATAAGGGATGGTTCCTCCTGCCGCTAATTGTGGACTGCGAATATACACGTTAGCATCAGCCCAAAACTTTTCGGGCACCAACTGCTGACTCGCACCAAAATATAATTTAAAAATATTGGCGTTTGCGTAATTTACATCATAAAAGCCAAGCGTTGTGCGCTGATAGTAGGCATAATCCCTGATATGGCTATAGTCCACTCCGCCAAAAATCCTGTTTCCATCAAATAACTGGAAGTTTACCTCACCTGAAGCGCCCATTTGGTAGGAATCACGTAATTGGGTTTGAATATACAGAAAGCGATTATATTGCTGGTGATCCTGTACAGTTCGCATTTCAGGCTTAGCGAAAACGGAACCCGTTATGGATAACGCATTGTTGAAATTGTGTTTCACTTCTATTTCGGGAGCAAAATAAAAGGAATCGGAGAAAGGGTCAGATATATATGCGAATCCTGCTACGGCTTTAACATGCGTATTGTAATTAAAAAGACGTGCGTACTCAATACCTCCTCGCGCATCAACCCAGTTCTGCTTTCGGGCTAAGGACGACTCATAACTTCCACCTTCTACACGGGCAATTATATTATAAGTTTCGTACATGCGATTGCTTGGCCAGTAATAGGAAAAAGAGGTATGAAAAAGCTGTTCATCCAAATCACCCGAAAGACCCGAATTACCCGCATTTAGTTCGGTTGAAAAGAGATTGGTGCCCACAGAAAAATCCCAGCCGGTCAGCGTGTTTTTCATTTTTTGGAAAGAAAGTTGCCCGCTCAAGCCCGAGTATTTTTTATCGGCAGTAGAACCAATAATGGGTTGCTGAAAGGCGTCACTTAGGTTGTTGAAGTCAGACAGGCCGCCTATAGCAACGGATACTTTCAGGTCTTTTTTCAACTGTGTAATATATTTTCCATTAAGATCGAAGTAACGGAAGCTGCTTTCCTGATTACTAAGATGGCCGTCTGATGATCGCAAATTCATATCTCCGGTTACTAAGCTATTGTCATTCAGCTCATAAAACCCATATCCGGTAATTTCGGGCGTTAAAAAGCTCCCAAGTCCAGCCCGAATTAAAGCATTTCTGCGAGTGGGAGTTTGAAGCAGTATGCGAGCGGGTGGTTCTGGCCGACCTAATTTGGTAACCGAGATATCAGCCACGGCCTCTTCTTTCGATTCCATAAAGGGCATTCGATTAGGGGCGATACGGAAAACGCGTGGCTTCGGGTTGAACCCTAAAATAGGTTGCCGGCGAAGTCCCGGAAAACGAGCTTTAAACTCGCTTCTAATCTCGATATCCTGCGGATTTATTTCGGGAAGTAGAGAGTTTTGTCCCCCCGCTTGGCTACCTTGAGCAAAGGCAAAAAAAGGGAGGAACATTACTAAAAGAAGGAATAATAACGGACTTTTTCTCATCATTGAATAGAGTTTCCAGAAGGTACTAAAATTTAAAGGAAGGTTTAAGAGGTAGCTAACGAAAAGATGTACTTGGAAGTATAGCCTTGTGTTCCACTAATAAAGGAAGGCTTTACCTATCAAGCAGAATTCGCCTTGCAATTATTCTAAATTAAAGCTGATGTCGAGTGCTTTTA
>JBDNFJ010000243.1:0-6377 GCA_041689895.1 Gracilimonas sp.
AAATCATCTACCTGCTCCGTTTCCATCATATTATTTTTGAGGTTTAACCTGGCTAATTTTCCTTTGGTTAAAATAACCCCTTCATTTATCGGCATATTCGACGGGCGGAATGAAACCACCCCTTCTTTCACAACCGTTTGTACCGATTGGTCGCCTTCATAACTTCGTATTACAAATGAGGTCCCCAGCACTTGTACAATGGCCCCTTTTGTTTTAATGATAAAAGGTTTATTGGGATTTTTAGCCACATCGAAGTACGCTTCTCCTTCTAAAGTAACTTCGCGGGCATCGGCGCTAAAGGCGCTGGGAAGCGTAATCTTACTGTGAGAATTGAGATATACTTTGGTGCCGTCAGAAAGGGTAACCCCTCCACGTAGGCCCGGATCCATGGTAATTTCTTTTAAAGGCGTAGCCGGATTTTCGGGCATCGGTGTGTAAAACATTTTGTAGGTATATAAGCCAAATAAGCCCGCAAGCAAGAAGATAGCCGCTACCCGTGCCGCAATCGACCAGGTAGTGTTCAACCCAAAAATACTTCCCCGTGTATGTGCCCGATTATCAGCTATCCAGCTGTCATCCTCAATGCGGCTTTGAAGCACAGCCCAATCCTGATTGGTATTGAACATGCGATATCCACTGTCTTCTTCGGAAGCTAAATTCCAGATTTTTTCCAGTTTATGTAGCATTACCTGATGAGTCGGACTTTCCTTAAGCCAGCTCTGTATGCTTTGCACTTCTTCGGGAGTTTCCTCACCGGCTATATAATTTGTTAGAAGCTTAATATCCAATGTAATTATCGTCTTTTTGTTTAATCTTTCTGTGTGTATGACAGCCCCCTTTTCAACTACCCCTAAAAAAAGTTGGCTTACTTTCTTATTGAATCTCCCGGCCATCCAGGTCAATATGGTCTCTTATATATTGAAGAGCCTGTGCAATGTGATTCTCTACCGTTTTTCGGGTAATACCTAACACGTCTGCAATTTCTTTATAGCGCAATCCGTGTTTTCTATTTAAATCAAAAACCAGCCTTCTCTTCTCTGACATTTGGGCGGCCACTTCCCATATTTTTTTAAGCAATAGTTGGTCTGCTTCCGATAGGTGTTCGGGAATAGCTTCCGGCGAAGAGTAATATTCTACCATTGACTTGCTTTCGGAGATATAATCGTTGGTAATGCGAAAACGTGTCTTTTGTTTTTCCAGCAGGTTCAGCGACTGATTTCTCACCGCCTGATATAAATATACTTTTAGGGAAACCCGTATTTCTAACTGAGCTCTGTTTCGCCAGATTTTAAGGAATACATCCTGTACGGCATCGCGGGCAAATTCTCTCGATTTAGTAATTGAATTAGCGAAGCGCGTAAGCTGCTGATGGTATTGAAAAAATAAATCCTCAAAAGCTTTTTCCTTGCCGGCACGAATAAGCGCAACAAGTTCAGCATCACTTAAGTGATGATCATCCTGCTCCTCAATATTCTGCGAATATGCGAATAATAACATATTGCTATGCCGTATTGTCCTTTTTAAAGATTCATTCCTTTATATACCAAATTCTCGAAGCGAATACCATCTACAAACACCACAAGCAGCAGACGATCAGGCCTGCTGCTCACGGATGATTGTTACCTTAACTAACCTATATTAATTACCAGTCTCTACGAGAGCCTGCACCATCAGGATTTCCTTTATAATACCTGAAGCTCTCGGCTGGTTTTCCATTATGAACGCTGCGCTCAAATATCCGCTTGCGCATTCCTTCCACAAATTCTTTGCCTTCATTACCCGGCAGTTTGCTTAAATCGGGACCGGTATAATTCGAGAATGCAGATGTAAATTGGCTTACATATTTTGTGATAGACCGAACTTTGTTCTCCGCATAAGGAGAAATATCTACCCACGTGTTTCTGTGCTCACTACCGGTGGTGCTATAAAACAGGTAATCGGTAACGGAATGTCTTTCCAATCCTTCGTTTATAATTTGGCTTGGAAAAATAAGTCTCCATTCTGCCGCACGTGCTGCATCAACGGCCAGATAAGAAGCAGCTCGGTGATCGGCCTTGTGCCATTGCTGATAACCAAATCCGGGATCGAAAGCCATTAACGTGGTAGGCTTTAATTTACGAATCCACCATACAATTTGTTTTACCACTTCTTCGCGGTCTGCAAATTCAACCATACCATCGGTATATCCCAAATTAATGTAATGATCTTCGGGAATGCCCAATTCTGCTAAAGCATCTACTTCTTCCTGGCGGCGGATTTTAGACAGCCGGTCGCGGGTCATCGTAGGGTCTCCGGTTCCCACATTACCTGTGGTTAGCAGCAATACATACACTTGGTTTCCATTTGCCTGTAAAGTGGCAAGGGTTCCGTGCGAACCACTATCGTCGTCAGGGTGGGCTCCAATCAATAAAACAGTTCTTCCTGTCCATTCCTCAACGGGTGTCTCCGGCTGAGCAATAAGCAAAAAGGGGGCTAATAAAAAAACAGTTAATAATGCGGATGTGATTTTTCTCATTTCGATACCTTAGTTTTATTCAATGTTTTGTTCGGGGTTATACGTTTACTTTTCATAAAATCAATCCAGCTCAAGCTGTGAGGCGGCCTCTTTGTCGAGCACCAGATGTACGTTTGGATGCGTATGCAAATAGGAAACCGGACGCTGAACGGTAATTTCGTCTTCAAAAAATTCTTTTACGGTGGTGGCTTTCTTTGCTCCCCACGCCATACAAATGATTTTCCGTGCTTTAAGAATGGTGTGTACCCCCATGCTTATCGCTTGCCGGGGAACCTGATCAATTTCTCCAAAATAAGGAGCCGCATCATGGCGGGTTTGCTCATCTAAAAAAACTCTTCGTGTGGTAGAACTTATTTTTGAGCCGGGTTCATTAAAACCAATATGCCCATTCACTCCTACGCCAAGCAGCTGAATATCGACACCGCCAAAATGGTTGATTTGATGGTCATAATTTTCGCAATAAGTAGCAAGCTCTTCTTCCGGCACTTCCCCGTCAGGGATAAAGGTGTGATGGGGATGCACATCTACTTTGTTGAATAAATTATGCTCCATATAAGTGTGATAGCTGCGATCGTGATAAGCGCTTATCGGGTAATACTCATCCAAGTTAAAGGTAACAACCCGATTAAAACTAAGCTGCTGCCGCTGATGATATTCCACCAGCTTTTTATAAACTCCCTTGGGCGTATTTCCCGTAGCTAATCCTAAAACAGTGGATTTATAAAGTCTGTTGTGCTCCGTAATCAACTTCTGGATCTGCCCAGCCACATACTCGCAACCTTCCTGGCGATCATCAAAGATCTTAAGGGTCACATTCTTCTGTTCTATGAGCTTTACTGGCATAGATTTGGTTATACAAATTAAGGACGTTGCTTGTGTATAAGACGGTCGGAAAAGCGCTTACCCCTACAAATTCACAGGAGTTCTTTAAATTTCGTATTCAACCTTTGCCGTAGGAATCCTATCTTGTGCACTATCATGGATACACAGATAAAAAAAACGATTAAAAAATATGCTTTGGTGGCCACCTGCGGTTTGTTTTATATCCTGCTTTTCTTTTGGTTCACCTCAACCTTCAATCTGCCTTAAATGAGTTGGATTGATTGGACCGTACTTTTCACATTCCTGGCATATACTATCTGGGATGGTGCACGTAGTGGAAAAGATGCCAACACCATGGAAAGCTACTTGCTGGCCAACCGCTCCATGCCTTGGTGGGCGGCCGGACTTTCAGTAATGGCCACGCAGGCTTCGGCAATCACTTTTATTGGTACAACGGGCATTGCCTATTCCGAAGACATGCGTTTTGTGCAAACCTACCTCGCCGTGCCTTTTGCTATGATTTTTATCTGCATTTTTCTGGTTCCATTCTTTAACAAAATGCAGAATTTTACGGCCTACGAAGTACTGGAAGAGCGCTTTGGTCTCAAAACCCGATTGGTAACCAGCGGTCTTTTTCTAATGTCGCGGGGATTGGCCCTGGGTGTGATTATTGCCGCTCCTTCTTATGTATTGGCGCTCTTGTTGGGACTTCCACTCAACCTCACCATTTTAATCATTGGCGTAATTGCTACCGCATATACTACCGTTGGCGGTATAGCCGGGGTTATCAATACCGACGTAAAGCAGATGGCCATTATGATGTTCGGCCTCGTCTTTTGCTTCATTTTTATTTCGATGAACCTCCCCAAAGATGTCGGCTTTGGCGATGCGCTTTATCTGGCGGGGAGCCTCGATAAACTGACCGCACTCGATCTCAATTTTGATCTATCGGAGAAATACAATGTATGGAGCGGGGTGATTGCCGCCTTCTTTTTAATGGTATCGTACTTTGGCACCGACCAATCTCAGGTGCAGCGTTACCTCACCACCGATTCCATAAAAAATGCTCGAAAATCGCTTCTATTGACGGCCTACGCCAAAGTGCCAATGCAATTCTTTATTCTACTTTTAGGAGTGCTGTTATACATCTTTTTCATTTTCAATCCTGCACCGGCTTCTTTTCGGGGTGATGATCTTCAAGCTTCAACCAAAACCCAGCAAGAGGCTCAAAAACAAATCTACCAACAATACGAGCTGGCTCATATTTCTCGTGAAGAAGCCGCCCTTGAAGCGCTCCAAAATCGGGGAACACAAACCCAGCAGCAATTTGTGGAAGCCGACCGACAGATGAACGAGGCTCGCGATGCCGACCTTGCCCTACAGGCTGAAATCCGACAAGAAGATGTAAACGACACAAATTATATATTCCCCTATTTCATCCTGCATCACATTCCCATTGGTTTGGTAGGGTTAATTGTTGGGGGCATTTTTGCCGCCGCCCTCAGCAGTATCGATAGCGAGCTGAACGCACTCACCACGGTTTCTATCGTAGATTGGTATCAGCGACTTAAAGGAGAGGCCCACAGTGAAGCGCATTACGTGAAATCATCGCGCAGCGTTACCTTTATGTGGGGCGCCATTGCTACTATCTCGGCACTTTTACTGGGAGAAACTAAATCCATTATAGAACTGGTAAACCAAATTGGGAGCTATTTTTATGGTTCCATATTGGGCGTTTTTGTGCTACTCCTTTGGGTAAAACGTGTAAACGGAACCGGAGCATTGGTAGGTTTAATAACCGGAATGTTTTCCGTGTTTACTTTCGACCGACTGTTTTATAATGCCGCATCTGCCGACTATTCATTCATCTTTCCCTGGAGCCAAATCCCGGATGGATATTCAAAAGCCATCGAATTCTTATGGTTGAATCCCGTGGGTACCATTGTAGTTGTTCTCGTTGGGTTGATTGTCAGCCACCTCTCACCCAGCCGGAAATAGCAATCAACTAATTGCCAATAATGGAAAATTACACTATTTTCGTGTACACTAAATAGGCGCATCATGAAAAATATTACCTTCAGTGCAGATGAGAAACTTATCGAAAAGGCTCGTTTAAAAGCTGCCAAAGAGAACACAACGCTCAATCAACGTTTTAGAGATTGGCTTTCCAGTTATGCCAAACAAAGTGATGTTGGTGCTAATTATGAAAAATTGATGAAAGAACTTGACTACGTCAATTCCGGTGGCAAATTTACAAGAGACGAAATGAATGAGCGATAAAGCCTTTTTAGATACCAATATATTTGCTTATTCATTTGATAAAACTGCTCCTGAAAAGAAAAAAAGAGCTTCAACTTTAATTAAAGAGCAATTAGAAAGAGGAACCGGAGTAATTAGCTACCAGATGTTGCAGGAATTTATCAATGTATCCTATCGGAAATTCAAACCGTCCATGAACCTTCGTGAACTTGAACGATTCATTGAAGATGTATTGTCTCATCTCTGGAAAGTTTATGCCAGCCAAGACCTAATTTATTCAGCTATTGGATTAAAGGAACAATTCAATTATTCTTCCTATGATTCTCTAATACTTGCTGCCGCTTTAGAGGCCGGGTGCTCTACTCTTTATTCTGAGGATTTACAGCACGAAAAAAAGATCTATTCTGTTCAAATCATTAATCCTTTTCTACCGGCTTAATCTGTTTTTGAATTATCTACTTTCTCTTTCCCAAATTTAGACCCTGTTGGCGGGCGGTATTTTTGAAATGGAATCTTCAATAAATTTCCAAGGTGCCCATTTTCGGAATCCTCCATGTGAGTGTCAATGCCATATCGGAGATCATTCGTGTCTTCAACCTGCGCAAAAGTTCCAAAAAGACGATCCCAGACAGCAAAAATATTTCCGTAGTTGGTATCTGTTAGCGGCTGGGTATAATGGTGATGCACTTTATGCATGAGCGGAGTTATAAAAATCCACGAAAGGGCTCGGTCCAGCTTTTTAGGCATGCGAATATTGGCATGCGTCAGGTGTGCAAAAAGA